>NZ_JBKWZF010000013.1:0-63918 GCF_046991905.1 Finegoldia sp.
TCACCAACTAATGCACAAGATGTGTATAGTGATATGCAAGGTGAGATTGAAATGATTTTGGATGGAGGAAGTTGTAACATTGGAATTGAATCCACTGTTGTCGATTTGACGGAGAAACCGTACACCATACTTAGACCTGGTTTTTACACAAAAGAAGATCTGGAAGAATATTTGGATGAGGTTGTGTACGATAAATCATTAGTTGATTCTAACACTATTCCAAAATCACCAGGACAAAAATACAAGCACTATGCACCTAAAACAAAACTCATAGTAATCAAAGGAAACATGGATAACATACAAAGTTATGTTAATAGCTTGGGAATAAATACCGACGAAATTGGATTTATACTGTGTGAAGAAACTGCAACGAATGTAAATTTCGAAAATGTAAAAATAATTTCAAAAAGAAATGATTATTTGAATTTTGCACACAATATCTTTTCTTACCTCAGGGAGTTAGATAAATTAAATTATAAATTATTAATTTGTGAAGGGGTAATTGAACAAAAAATGGGTATAAGTATAATGAACAGGCTTAAAAAATCTTGTGCCAATAACATAGAATTAATTTAGTATGTTATAATAAAGAGTATAAAGTTTATTTTATAGGAGGAATTATGAGTAAAGTAACTGTATTTGATCATCCGTTGATTAAACACAAATTAACAATTTTACGTGACAAAAGCACGGGAAGTAATCAATTTAGACAGTTAGTTTCTGAAATAGCAACTTTAATGTGCTATGAAGTAACAAGAGATTTTAAATTAGAAGATTGCGAAGTAGAAACTCCGATAGGAAAAACAACAGGACAAACTTTAAGTGGTAAAAAGTTGGGAGTAGTTCCGATTTTAAGAGCTGGTTTGGGAATGGTTGAAGGATTTTTGAGTGTGCTACCAGCAGCAAAAGTTGGACACATTGGTTTATATAGAGATCCAGAAACTTTGAAACCTGTTGAATATTATTGTAAATTACCAAAAGATGTAGAAGAAAGAGATATCATCGTTGTAGACCCAATGCTTGCAACAGGTGGTTCTGCAGAAGCCGCTATCACTTTCTTGAAAGAACATGGTTGCAAGAACATCAAATTGGTAAATATAATTGCTGCTCCAGAAGGAATCAAAATGGTTCAAGAAAAGCATCCAGATGTTGATATATACGTTGCAGGTCTTGATGAAAAATTAAACGAGCACGGATATATCGTACCAGGATTAGGAGATGCAGGAGACAGATTATTTGGTACTAAATAGCTTTAAGCTTTTAGTTATATACTTATGGTTTTAGAATATATTCTTATTCTAAAACCATCTCTAATTAGGAGGTGAAACAATGTCAGATACTGCTATATCAAAAATAAAAGAAGCTGAAGAAAAGGCTAAGCTTATTGTCGATGAAGCTAATGAAAATAAAAAACGCATTTTAGAAGATGCAAAATCAGAAGCTTCGCAAAAATACGATGAAATTATCAACGAAGCACAAAAAGTTCGAAATGAAAAATTAGAATCTTCTAAGAACAAAGCGATAGAAGAATCAAAGGAACTTGAACAAAAGGCTAAGTTGAATAACGAAAGTATTAAAAGCATCGACACTGATACAGTTGAAGGACTTGTAAACAAAATCGTTGAAAGGATAGTGAGTTAATGGCTATTGTAAAAATGAGCAAATTTGATTTGTTTTCATTTGATTATGATAGAGAAAAATTACTCGAAAATCTTCAAAAGTTTAATTATGTTCATATCGATGAGAAGAAGTTAGAAGAAGATAATCAATATGTAAAGAATTTAGATAATTCTGAACAAATTGTTAGCACTAGTGAAAAGCTTACCAAAGTAAAATGGGCTATAGATTTGCTTGAAAAGTATTCGGAAAAGCACAATAAAATTGACGAACTAAAGCAAGGTAAGAAAACATTTAGACTAGAAGAACTTACAAAAAAAGCTCTTGATTTTGACTTCGGTAAGCATTACAAAGAGCTTTCATCATTGGACAAACAACTAACTGAACTCGATCAAAATAATCAAACTTTGAATCAAAAAAAATCTGAATTAATTCCATGGGAAAAATTGGACTTGGATATTTCAAAGATTGATGATTTCAAAAGAGTTAAGGTGGTTACGGGAACTGTAAGTGATAAATTCATCGATCAGTTAAAATTAAACACAAAAGACATTGAAGATATTTATATCGAGGAGATTTCTCGTAATTCAGGTTTTGTGTACTTGCTTGTTATCGCTAAGGACTATAAGAAAGCTTCAGATATTCTTAGGGATAATGGATTTGTAAACATTAATATTAAATCACATGGATTTGTAAAAGATGAAATTAAAAATATTGATGAACAAATAAAAACAAACAACGAGCAATACAAGAAAATCGAAAATCAAATTAAATCAAAAACAGATTTGACTGAACAATTTAAGATTTATCATGATTATCTGGAAAACAATAGCTTGAAAGAAGAAGCTACTAGCAAGATTAAGAAGACAGATAAGATTGATATAATCGAAGGATATATTCCTTCTGATAAAGAAAAAGATTTTGAAAATCTGCTACAAAATTCATTAAATAATAAGTATTATTTAGAGATGAAACCAGCGGATAAGGATGATCCAAATGTGCCTATTATCCTTAAAAACAGAGGATTTGCAAAAGCTTTTGAAAGTATTACTGGAATGTATTCATTGCCAAAATACAATGAGGTTGATCCAACACCATTATTGGCACCATTCTATTGTTTCTTCTCTGGAATGATGATTGGTGATTTAGGATATGGATTGATAGTATTTTTAGCAATATTAGTGGCACTCAAGGTTTTTAATCTTGATGAAAAGAAAAAGCAATTCTTGAAGTTCTTTATGTTCATTTCAATTGCTTCAATGTTCTGGGGATATATTTACGGATCATTCTTTGGTGGAATAGTACCAATGACACCAATCATTGACACAAGTAAAAATGCTATGACTTTAATAGTTTTATGCTTAATCTTTGGTTTTATACATTTATTCTTTGCATTGGGAATCAAGGCTTATATGTTGATTAGAGACCACAAGCCTTTAGATGCATTTTATGATGTAGGACTATGGTATTTAATTATTATTAGTATATTAGTTTTACTAATTGGAAAGTCGTTAGCATTACCAGCTATGGCGTTGACTATTGCAAAATGGATTGCTATAGCATCGGCTGTTGGAATAATTCTTACAGCGGGAAGAGATGCTAAAAGTATTGGTGGTAAACTTGGATCAGGATTATATTCGTTGTACGGGATTTCTGGATGGATTGGAGATTTCGTATCTTATATGAGACTTATGGCTTTAGGTTTATCAGGAGCATACATTGCAGTAGCAATTAACATGATCGTAAAAATGATGGCAGAATCAAGTGTTATAGGATTTATTTTTGGACTTATCGTATTCGTGGTATTCCAAGCATTTAACGCATTCTTGTCTTACTTGTCAGCATATGTTCACTCTGCAAGATTGATTTTCGTAGAAATGTTTAACAAGTTCTACGAAGGTGGAGGAGTGCCATTCAAGAAACTTATAACAGAATCAGAATATTTTAACATAACAAACAAATAGGAGGATATTATGGAAAAATTCTTTTTAGAAAACGGTGGATTAGTTTTAGGAGTATTATCAGTAGTAATAGCAGTTTTGTTCTCAGGTATGGGATCTGCTAAAGGTGTAGGTATGGCAGGGGAAGCTGCAGCAGGAGTAGTTATTGAAGAACCAGAAAAATTCGGTAAATCATTAGTACTTCAATTATTACCAGGTACTCAAGGTTTATACGGATTCGTAATTGGTATCTTAATTTTATTCAAATTAGCTGGTGGAAATATTTCATTGGCTCAAGGATATGTTTACATCGCAGCTGCATTGCCAGTAGGTGTTGTAGGATATTTCTCAGCAATCGCTCAAAGTAAGGTAGCAGTTAGTGGTATCAATATCTTAGCAAAGAATGAACCTCAACAAGCAAAAGGTATTATTTATGCCGTAATGGTTGAGTTATATGCCATCTTAGCATTTGCTATTTCATTCTTATTAATGAACCAAATCCAAGCTTAGTGGTGATTTAGATGTCTAATTTAGATAATATAATTAATGAAATTCTTGAGGATGCAAAAAAAGAATCTGAAGAGATTCTTAAAAATGCAAACCAAGAAAAAGAAAAAATCATTGAAACTAAAATAGACCAGGCTAATCAAGAAAAAGATACAATATTAAAAAAAGCAGAATCTGAGGCAAAAGGTGTTTATGACAGACATTTATCTCAAGTTGTTTTGAAATCAAGAGATGATGCACTTTTTGCAAAACAAGAAGTAATCGATAGTATTTTACAAAAAATTAAAGATAAATTAAAGAATATGTCACTTGAAGATTATAAAAAATACCTAACAAATAGTTTATCCAAAATGGATTTGAATAGTGATGATTTGTTAGTATTACAATCTGATAAGTATGATAGTTTGAAGAACGAAAGCTTTAATGTAAAAATATCAGATGAAACTGTTGATAGTGGATTTTGTATTAAAAGAGGTAATGTATTAATCAACAATAATTTTTCTTCACTGGTCGATTCAATGAAAGATGAATTGGAAGTAGAAATTGCAAAAACTCTTTTTAAGAAGTAGGTGATAATATGAAAAAAGAAGATTTCATACATCAATCTGCTATAACTCGTGTCAAAGAAAAGGAATTATTGACTAAGAATGATTATGAAAGACTGATAGATGCTAGTAACTTAGAGGAAACGGTAAGATTATTATCAGATTCAGTATATCAATCAGAATTCGCAAAGCTGGATAATTACAAGAATTATGATATAGCTTTGAAAAACGAGTTAAAAAAGACGTATAAGTATATGTATGATATGAGTAGTTTCCAATACCCTGTCGATTTAATGGCATTAAAATACGATTATCATAATTTAAAAGTGCTAATAAAAGAATATCTAAAAGATGAAGATTTTTCTTCTATGTTAAGCGATATAACTAGAATTGAATTCAAAAGTATGAGAAATTCTATTAAGGAAAACGTGGATACTGAAATGAAACATTTTGATAAAGTTATTAAAGAATCCATCGCTGATTATGAAGAAAACAAAGATCCTCAAATGGTAGATATATATGCTGACAGAGAGTATTTTGTGGAGACATCAGAAATAGCAAAAGAAATTGATTCAGATTTGATAAATGAATATGTTGAAGATTTAATAGATTTTACAAACATCAAAACTTTACTTAGAATTCAAAATCAAAAGAAAAGTTTAGAATTTTTGAAAAAAGTTATTATTCCTAACGGAAGTATTGAATCTGAAAAATTCGAAAGTGAATTGCATTCTGAAATCACTGAAGATAGTCCATTATTCAAGCAAGCTAGAATTTACTATTATGTGAAGGAAGCTATCAGTGAATACAAGAAGTCAAATAGTTTGTCTGGTTTTGAAAAAGCTATGGACGATTATTTGATGGAAAAAATCAAGGAAATTAAGAAGGTTACTTATGGACCTGAGGTTTTATTTGGATATTTATTTGCCAAAGAAACTGAAATTAAAAACTTGAGGATTATCTTTGTAGGAAAGATTAACTCATTGAAACCTGATTATATCAGGAGTAAGTTGAGGTTAAGTTATGCGTAAAAAAGTAGCTGTAGTAGGTGATAGAGATTCTGTGTTGGTTTTTAAGGCTTTGGGAGTAGATGTTTTTGAATCTATTGAAAGCAGTGATGCTAGAAAAACAGTTGATAGACTAGCAAAAGAAGACTACGGTGTGATTTTTATTACTGAACAAATAGCAGAAAAAATCAAAGAAACAATAGACAGATATAATGATAAAGTTTCACCAGCTATTATCTTGATACCTTCTAATCAAGGTAGCTTGAACATTGGAATGAACAGAATCAATACCAATGTCGAAAAGGCTGTTGGAGCGAACATTTTGTAAAGGAGAGCTTATATTGAAAGAAGGTAAAGTATTAAAAGTATCCGGACCTTTAGTAGTTGCTGAAGGAATGGAAAACGCAAGCGTATATGACGTGGTTGAGGTTTCAGACGATAAGCTCATTGGAGAGATTATTGAAATGAGAGGCGATAAAGCCTCAATTCAAGTATATGAAGAAACAACAGGAATTGGACCTGGAGATAAGGTTGTGTCTACAGGACACCCACTTTCAATAGAATTGGGACCTGGTATATTGGAGCAAATGTTTGATGGTATTCAAAGACCATTAAAATCATTGCAAGAAAAAGCTGGAGACTTCTTATTAAGAGGAGTTAGTGCTCCATCTTTGAACAGAGAAAAGAAATGGGAATTCAAGCCTGTTAAGTCTGTTGGAGATGAAGTAGAGCCAGGAGACATTATTGGTGAAGTTCAAGAAACTGAAGTAATTGTTCACAAGATAATGGTTCCAGCTAATGTATCTGGTAAAATCAAATCAATTGAATCTGGAGAATTCACTGTTGATCAAACAGTTTGCGTTGTAGAACAAGATTCTAAAGAGACAGAAATTAATATGATTCAAAGATGGCCTGTAAGAAATGGTAGACCTTACAAAGAAAAGGAAGATCCAATCAGACCATTGATCACAGGTCAAAGAGTTATCGATACATTCTTCCCAGTTGCAAAAGGTGGTACTGCAGCAATTCCAGGACCTTTCGGTAGTGGTAAAACAGTAGTTCAACACCAATTAGCTAAATGGGCAGACGCTGAAATAGTTGTGTATGTAGGTTGTGGAGAACGTGGTAACGAAATGACAGACGTTCTTAATGAATTCCCTGAATTGATTGACCCTAAGACTGGACAATCATTGATGAAGAGAACAGTTTTGATAGCGAACACTTCAAACATGCCAGTAGCAGCCAGAGAAGCAAGTATCTATACTGGAATTACAATCGCTGAATACTACAGAGATATGGGCTATTCGGTAGCGATGATGGCTGACTCAACATCAAGATGGGCAGAAGCTCTTCGTGAAATGAGTGGTAGACTTGAAGAAATGCCTGGTGATGAAGGTTATCCTGCATACTTGGCATCAAGAATTGCTGATTTCTACGAACGTGCTGGTAAAGTAAAATGTTTGGGTAGTGATGGAAGAGACGGTTCATTGACAGTTATAGGTGCGGTATCTCCTCCAGGTGGAGATATTTCAGAACCAGTTACACAATCTACACTTAGAATTGTAAAAGTATTCTGGGGATTGGATTACGCATTAAGTTACATGAGACATTTCCCAGCAATAAACTGGATTAACTCTTACTCATTGTATCAAGATAAGATTGATGAGTATTTGGATGCAAATGTAGATGGTAATTTCTCAGATTACAGAAAGCAAGCGATGAAGTTATTACAAGAAGAATCATCATTACTAGAAATAGTAAGATTGGTTGGTCGTGATTCATTAAGTGATGAAGATCAAATCAAACTTGAAACTTCAAAATCTTTAAGAGAAGATTTTCTTCAACAAAACGCATTCCACGAAACAGACACATTCTGTTCATTGGACAAGCAAGCAAAAATGTTGGATATTATCCTAACATTCCACAAGGAATCCTTGAAAGCTTTGGAAGAAGGAGCTTATGTTTCTGAAATTTCAAAACTTTCTGTAAAAGAAAAAATTACACGTGCTAAAAATATTCCAGAAGATGAATTACAAAGATTTGATGAAATTAAGCAAGAAATTAAATCACAAATTACCGATTTAGTTAATGGAGGTGAACGTTAATGATTAAAGATTATAATTCAGTAACAGAAGTAGTCGGACCATTAATGGCGGTAGAAGGTGTAGAAGGCGTAAAATACGACGAACTTGTTGAAATAGAATTACAAAGTGGAGAAAAAAGACGTGGTCGTGTTGTAGAAATAGACCATGATGTAGCGATGGTTCAAGTATTCGAAGGTACAAAAGGAATTAACTTACAAGAAACAACAGTAAGATTTTTGGGTAGACCTTTGGAACTTGGAGTATCTGAGGATATGATTGGTAGAGTATTTGACGGGTTAGGAAGACCAATAGACAATGGACCTAAAATCATTCCAGAAGATAAAGTGGACATAAATGGTTCATCTATCAACCCAGTATCCAGAGACTATCCATCAGAATTTATCGAAACAGGTGTATCCACAATTGATGGTTTGAATACTCTTGTTAGAGGACAAAAACTTCCTATATTCTCAGGTTCAGGTCTTCCTCACAACAAATTAGCTGCTCAAATAGCTAGACAAGCAAAAGTTTTGGGTAAAGACGATAAATTCGCCGTAGTATTTGCAGCGATGGGAATCACTTTCGAAGAAGCTCAATATTTTATCGGAGATTTCAACAAAACAGGAGCCATCGACAGAGCAGTATTGTTCATGAACTTAGCAGATGACCCCGCAATCGAAAGACTTTCCACTCCAAAAATGGCACTTACTTGTGCGGAATTCTTGGCATTTGAAAAAGGCATGCACGTTTTGGTAATCATGACAGACATGACAAACTACGCAGAAGCACTTCGTGAAGTTTCTGCAGCCAGAAAAGAAGTTCCAGGTCGTAGAGGATATCCAGGATACTTGTACACTGACCTTGCGACTTTATATGAAAGAGCTGGTAGAATAGTTGGAAGAGAAGGATCTATTACTCAAATTCCTATCTTGACAATGCCAGAAGATGATATTACTCACCCAATACCAGACTTGACAGGATACATTACTGAAGGACAAATCATTCTTTCACGTGAATTATACAAAAAAGGATATGAACCTCCAATCAATGCTATTCCATCATTATCAAGACTTAAAGATAAAGGTATTGGTAAAGGCAAAACAAGAGAAGACCATGCAGATACAATGAACCAAATCTATGCTGGATATGCATCTGGACTTGATGCAAAACAATTATCTGCAATCCTTGGAGAATCAGCTTTGAGTGAATCAGATAAAGCATTTGCGAAATTTGCAGAAAGATTCGAAAGAGAATATGTAGATCAAGGTTATTATACTGATAGATCTATCGAAGAAACTCTTAATATTGGTTGGGACTTATTAAAAGAAATCCCACGTACTGAATTGAAGAGAATTAAAGATGAATTAATAGATAAATATCTTGGAAATGGTGAAGGGACTGATGAGTAATGGCAAGACTCAACGTCAATCCAACAAGAATGGCTCTTTCGGAGCTGAAAGCTAGACTCAAAACATCTACAAGAGGTCATAAGTTATTAAAAGACAAACAAGATGAACTTATGAGACAATTCATCGATATGATTAAGGAAAACAAAGCATTGAGAGAAAAAGTTGAAGAAAAACTCCAAAACTCTTTCAGTGATTTCCTAATGGCAAGTGCAATAATGAGCCCAGAGTTTTTGGATGAAGCGGTATCTGTTCCTAAAACAAAGGTAAATGTCGATATCGAAACTAAAAACGTAATGAGTGTAATTATTCCACAAATGAAATTCTCTCGTGAAGGTGAAGCAGATTCTAGCGAAATTTATCCTTATGGATACGCTCAAACATCACAGGATTTGGATTTGGCAATTGATTCATTAAATTCAGTAATGGATGACATGCTTGAATTGGCTCAAATCGAAAAAGCTACGCAATTAATGGCGGATGAAATTGAGCAAACCAGAAGAAGAGTAAATGCTTTGGAATATAGAACAATTCCTGATTTGGAAGAAACAATTAAATATATCAGAGCAAAACTTGATGAAAACGAACGTGCTAATATCACAAGACTTATGAAAGTCAAAGATATTATAGCAAAACAAGAAAACGAAGCATAAAAATAAGACTGGGTAAAATAATTGTAGAATTAGATTACTCAGTCTATTTTTGTGGTAATATGTTCATAACACTATACATTTAAAAAGGACAAGTATGAAAATTATAATTTCACCAGCAAAAACTTTTAAAATCAGAAAAATGAGAAACATGCACACCAATTGTTTGTTTGAAGATAAGAAAAACCAACTGGTTTTAATGATAAAAACTAAATCTGTAGAAGAACTAAAAATGATATGGGAATGCTCCGATAAAATAGCCAATGACAGTTATAATTTATATCAAAAATTCGATTCTTCCGTTAAAGGTTCTGCAATTGAAAGCTTTTACGGAATTCAATACCAATACATGGATATAGATTCATTAAAAGATGTAGAAATTGAATATCTTGAAAAACACCTTAGAATATTATCGGGACTATACGGAATTCTTCGTCCTCTTGATCAAGTTGCAAGATACAGATTGGATTTTGAAGATAAGATTATCAATATGTATGATTTCTGGGAAGATGAAATAAGAAATTATTTTAAAGGTGAGAAAATAATTGATTTGGCATCAAAAGAATACGGACAAAATATTTACAAATATTTGGATATTAAGCCTTTGAGAATTGAATTTAAAGAAGAAACATTGAAAGATGGATGTATTAAGCTGAAAACAAAAGCGACTTCGTCAAAAATTCTCAGAGGTAGAATGGTAAATTATATGGCAAAGAACGATATCGTAGAAATTAATGAATTGAAGAATTTTTCAAGTGATGGATATAGTTTTTCTGATGAATTCAGTGATGAAAACAAGTTCGTGTTTGTAAAATCATTAATCTCTGAGTAGTTTGAAATAAAAATAGACTTTGTTTTTAAATTTAAGGTAATAAATAAAACAAAGTCTATTTTTTTATTTTTTTGATTTTTGTTTTGTATTTGTTGCGATAATCATTAGGAGTTACTTTAACAATTCTACGAAATGCTTGGTCAAAATAAGACTGTGAGTTGAATCCACAAAGCTTAGCTATATCATTGATAGGTTTGTTTGATGTTTTCAACAATAACATCGCGGATTCCATTCTTCTGTTTAGCAAAAACTGCATAGGAGTTTTACCGTAATCATTTTTAAATTCATGAATCAAATGTGACTTCGATACCCTGAATTTTTTTGAAATAGAGTCCAATGTAATTTCTTGATTGAAATTTTCATAAATGTAATCTTCAACATGTTTTGTAAATGAATCTTGTGAAGGATCATCCATTGTGAACTTTAAGTCGCCGCGTCTTTGAATTTCTGTGATTAGAATACTGATTAAGCATGAACAAACCCTTTGATATCTGAATCTTTTGTACTTAGCTTCTTCAAGAATTTTATTAATATAATATAAAATAACCATATCACGGTCGTTGATGTGATTGTGTTTGATACTAAGCACTGCCTTATCTTTTTGTTCTGTATCAAATGATACTTCTGAGATTGCCAAAGTATAAAATTCAAAAGTTTCTGAGTGCGAAATTTCTGTGATTTTGGAACCTTGGTTTACTATTAATACATCAAATGGGAGAATTTCTATTTTTTTATCGTTGACAATAAAAGTTCCATTGCCTTTTAAACAATAATACATTTGATAAAATGGAAGAATTCCTCGTTTGATTTGTTCGTTCATTTGTAAATTTGTTTTGGAAATGAAAAGTAATTTTATATACAAATCATCTCTAGGTTCAATCTTATAAAATTCACTATTCATTTTCTTTATCCAAGCAATCTTTGCATATTCCATTTATTAGAATATTTGTAGTAGTAACTTTAAATCCATTTAAATCAGAACTTTCGATAGCTTTGTCAGCGGTAAAGTTGTAAATTTTCCCACACTTATCACACTTGAAATGACCATGTGTTTCTGTAGTTATATCATATCTTAACTCTGAATTATCGATGTTAAGTTCTGATACGATTCCAGCTTTTACGAAAATTTTAACTGTATTATAGATAGTTGTTCTGGATAATGTCGTTAGTTTTGGAGCTAGGTAATTATAAATATCATCAACTGTTGGATGAATATGATAAGTTTCCAAATAATCCAAGATTACTATCCTTTGATATGTAGGTTTGATACCATTTTCTAATAATTTGGTTTTCAAATAATTTCCGTTGTTTTCCATAATAATTTCCTTTCAAATAACGCTTTTTATTATATCAGTTAGAATATATACAAGTCAAACTACTTGAAATATAAGTGAGTTCAATGTAGAATATATAGGATAAAAAAAAGGAGGATTTATGAAAAGAATTATTGGAGTAGACGAAAAAGTATCTCCTAAGATGCTGATACCTCTAAGTATACAACATACTTTTGCTATGTTCGGGGCAAGTGTATTAGTACCTATAGTTTTGGGGATCAATCCTAGTATTGTTCTACTAATGAACGGTATAGGAACTTTGTTATTTTTTTTTGATTACAAAAAGAAAAGCACCAGCGTATTTGGGAAGTAGTTTTGCTTTTTTGGGGCCTGCAACCATTATTATTGGTCAATCGGGTTTTCGTTATGCACAAGGAGCTTTCGTGGCAATCGGACTTATAGGGTGTATTCTAGCATACATAATTTATAAATTCGGAACAGACTGGATTGATGTTGTTTTACCACCAGCTGCGATGGGAAGTGTTGTTAGCTTGATAGGATTTGAACTTGCACAAGCGACTGTTTCTGGTGGGAAAATTGGCGCAAATATCATGACAGAAACTAGAACTACAAATGATGTTATAGTTTTCTTGGTTACTTTGTCAGTGGCTATTTTAGGTTCAGTTTTGTTCAAAAAATTCTTAGCTACAATACCGATATTAATCGCAATTATAACAGGTTATATTGTCAGTGTAGCATTAAAAATGGTTGATTTCACACCAGTAATGCAAGCATCATTATTTACATTGCCTAAATTTCAGCTTCCGATATTTGATTTGAAATCAATAATCACAATGTTACCAGTAATATTGGTAATTACAAGTGAACATATTTCTCACCAAGTAGTTACAAGTAATATTATCGGAAGAGATTTATTAAAAGAACCTGGTCTTCATAGATCCATTTTTGCAGATAACTTCTCAACAGCATTATCTGGTTTGATCGGTGGAGTGCCTACTACAACTTACGGTGAAAACATTGGAGTAATGGCAATTACAAAAGTTTACTCAGTTTATGTAATAGCTGGAGCTGCTTGTATATCAATTTTAATGGCATTTATAGGACCATTATCAGCACTTATTTCATCTATTCCTGGAAATGTAATAGGTGGAGTAACATTCTTGCTTTACGGAATGATTGGTACAAGTGGTATAAGATTATTAGTTGACCAAAAAGTAGATTACTCACAATCCAAAAACTTAATATTAACATCTGTAATATTCGTAACTGGACTTTCAGGATTGAAAATAAACTTCTTGGGAGTATCATTATCAGGAATGGTTTTAGCATCAGTTGTTGCAGTAGTGTTAAGCTTATTATTCTATGTATTTGATAGATTGGGAATAATGAACGATTAGTAAAAAAAAGTTAGTGAACTGTTTTCGGCTCACTAACTTTTTTATTGGGAAATGAATAATATCATTTTTTTGCGAGTTTATGTATAATTTTAGTATGAAGGTTTTAATTATAGAAGATGATAAGATAATTTTACAATCACTTAAAAAGTATCTAGAAAATTGGGAGTACGAAGTATTCACAAATTCTGGAATAGATATAATGGAGGATGTCAAAAAAATTAATCCAGATATAATTTTGATGGATATTATACTTCCTAGTTTTAATGGATATTTTTGGTGTGAGAAGATAAGAAGTGAAACAGATATTCCGATAATTTTCATATCTTCTAAATCAGAAGATTTGGATATAATAATGGGAATGCAAATGGGAGCAGATGATTATATTACAAAACCGTTTAATTTTGATGTACTAATGGTGAAAATAAATGCCATAATGAAGAGATATTACGGAAATAATACAATCAAAAGTGTCTTAGATTTTAATGATACTATACTTTATATTAACGAATTTAGATTAGAATATAAAGGCAAGGACACTAATCTTACCAAAACAGAAATGCTTATTATGAAGTCATTATTTGAAGCTAAAGGAGAAATTGTAACTAGGGAAAAACTTATGGACAAGTGTTGGCAGAATGATTTTTTTATAGATGATAATACACTAGCAGTAAACATCAATAGGATTAGAAAAAAACTACACAAACTTGGGTTGGAGAACTTTTTGTTGACGAAGAAATATTCTGGTTATTATTTAAATCAAGAAAGTGAAAGAAATGGATAAATTAAAAAGTTTTATTAAGAAAAACCTCAATTCTATTATATTTTTTATTTTGATGCATGCAGTGTTTTTCATTGTTTTATTTTTGAATAATGTGAACATAAAAATATTTTTACAAGCATTTCAAATATGTTTTTTAGTATTTGTGATTTATCTGATAATAAAATATTTTGATTTTCAAAAAAATTTAACAAAAGACGAACGAATTCGTGATTTGGAAACACAGATAGAAACGTTTAGAAATCAGTATATTACTTGGCAAAAAGACATCCAAGAATATTTTTCTATGTGGGTACACCAGATTAAAACTCCGATAACCTGCTTGGAAATTTTGACAGAAGATAATACAGAAATGAAAATGCAACTTAAATCAATCGACAATTACACGAATATGGCTATAAATTATTTGAAGCTAAATTTGCACGAAAAAGACATGGATATAAGCGTTGTCGATGTGGATAATTTGCTGAATATTTTAGTCAAAAAATACTCACTTTTGTTCATCAACTCACATATTAGTTTGGATTTTAGAAAAAATGGCTTAAAATGCATCACTGATAGCAAATGGCTTAGTGTTTTATTGGAGCAAATCCTCTCTAATGCAATTAAATATTCTGAAAATTCACAGATTATCTTAGATTCATTCAAAAAAGATAATGCTGTTGTGATTTTAATAGAAGATCACGGAATAGGAATTCCAGAAGAAGATATCAATAGAATTTTTGATAAAGGATATTCTGGATTTAATGGAAGATTAAAACAAAAATCAAGTGGTTTGGGATTGTATTTGGCAAAGTCTATTGCAGATAAACTGGAAATAACATTGAAAGTCGACTCTGTGGTAGGTCAAGGTAGTAAATTTTATATAATTGTGAATAACTAATCTTACAAATTTGTAAGATTGGATGATTTTTGTTAGTTTAGATAAATGCTACTTTTTCTAAATTCATTTAACATATAGTTATGGAGGGTGTTATGAATATTTTAGAATTAAACAACGTAAGAAAAGTATACAAAACGAAAAATGTAGAAACAGTAGCATTAAAAGATGTGAATTTTTCTGTAGAAAAGAATGAATTTATAGCAATAATGGGGGAATCAGGTTCAGGTAAAACAACTTTACTTAATGTAATATCAACATTAGACAAGCAAACTAATGGCAAGGTTGTGTTAAATGGCAAAGATATATCCACTTTAAAAGAATCGGAAGTTGCAAAGTTCAGAAGGGAAAAGCTTGGATTTGTATTTCAAGATTTTAATTTATTGGATATTTTCTCAAACAAAGACAATATATTTTTGCCAATGGCACTTTCAGATTATAAGCCAAAAGAAATGGAGCAAAGATTGTCTGAAATTCAAGGTTTGTTAGGAATTGAATCTTTTGTGGGCAAATATCCTTATGAGATTAGTGGTGGACAAAGACAAAGAATTGCGATTGCAAGAGCTTTGATTACAAAGCCAGATTTGATATTGGCAGATGAACCTACAGGGGCATTGGATTCAAAATCATCAGAAATGATACTTGATTTATTCACAAAAATCAATAAATTAGGACAAACTATATTGATGGTAACTCATTCTGTGAAGGCAGCTTCGTTTTCTAACAGAGTAATATTCATAAAAGACGGCGTTGTGTTCCATGAAATTTACAAGGGAAATAGCGACAACAAAGAATTTATGGAGAGAATTAATGAGTCATTGACTGTTATAAACAATCGAGGTGTAGATAATGAATTCTAAGTTATCTACAAAATTTGCTCTCAAAAACTTAAAAGCAAACAAAATTGTAAATATTCCATATATTTTGTCAACAAGTATTATGATGGCGATTTTGTTCATAATGATATCTTTATTAGATAACAAATATGTTATGCAACAAGACGAATTTGGAACGATAATAGTATTCGGATCGATTATAATATCGATATTTACATTTGCGATTATTATGTATGCGAATAGGTTTTTGATAAAAAGAAGATTTCAAGAATTTGGATTGTATCGTGTTTTTGGATTGGAGAACAAACACATCAATAGAATTTTGCTAAAAGAAAAGTCGATATTTTTTGTGATTATTTCAATCCTAACAATTGTTTTTGGGATTACATTAGGAAAAGTATTGTTCTTGGCAGTTGGAAAATTGATGCAAGAAAATTTCAGTATAATGCAGTTTGGAATCTCAACCAAAGCAATTATATTATCACTTACATTTAATCTTGTAATTAGCGTTTTAACATTCATCTTCGATATATTGAATATAAAATCTGCTACAACTAGGGATTTATTTGCAAAAGGACAAAAATCGGAATCTGAACCAAAAGTCAAAGTAGTATTTTTCATTCTAGCAATAATTTTAACTGCAATTGGTTATTACATTGCGTTGACAATCGAAGGAAGCTTAGAAAGTTTATTGATGTTTTTCGTGGCAAGTCTACTTGTATTGTTTGGAACGTATTTTGGTTTTGTTGCAGTAACTATTTTTGTACTAAAAATGATAAAGAAAAACAAGAATTTCTTCTACAAATCGAAAAATTTTATTACAGTTTCTGGAATGCTTTACAGAATGAAATCAAATGCAGTCGGATTAGCTAGTATTGCAATTTTGTGCACAGGAGTTGTAGTATCGTTGTCGACTACAATGGCGATCTACAACAGTGCAGAAAAAGTTGTCGATTCAACGGTAAATAGAGATTACAAATTGACTGGGACGATTACACCAGATAAGAATTTTTCTAAAAATATCGAAAAAGAAAAAACTAGATTGAAAAATATGATCACAGAAAAAACAAATCCTAAAAATGATTATTATCAAGTGAGTACAATGATGTTTGCAAACCTTGAAGGCAATAAATTTTCAAAAATGGGAAAGAATAATACTAAGCCTGTCTATATAATGATACAAACTTTGGATTCATTTAACAATGAATTTTCCAAGAATTATTCTTTGAACGACGGAGAAATTTTATTGAATTCAAATTATATGAAATATATAACATCAGATAAGATAACTTTAGGAAGTGCTGATTATAAATTCAAAAAAATCGATGAGCTTGAAGGAAGAAATATTGCTGTGGATATGTTTTACGTCGTAGTGAAAACTGATGAGGATTTGGTAAGATTTTGCAATGATTTCAAAATGCCAATGAAAAATGATGCAGGATATAAACCATTAGAAGTAGCGGTATCTTACTTTTTAGATTCGGACAAAAAACTAGATGGAAAAGAATTTATCTCAAAAGACAATTCTCTTCAATTTGTATCTAGACAAGAAACAAAGTCCGCTGTGTACACTATGTTTGGAGCATTCTTGTACATTGGGTTCATCATAAGTTTTGTATTATTAATTGGAACTTCTATAATTGCGTATTACAAGCATTTGTCAGAAGGAATTGAAGATAGAAAAAACATTCAAACTATGAAAAAAGTTGGACTGTCAAACAAAATGATAAAAAAGACATCATCACAACAAATTTATTGGATGTTCTTCCTACCGCTTTTTGTGGCAGTTATTCACTCTGCTGTTGCATCAAAAATGTTGTATCAATTATCGGGATTGTTCGGGGTAAGAAGTATATCTGAATTTGCGATTCCATTTGCAATATCAGTAGCTATAATAATTGTGGTGTATTTCATAATATTTAAAATAACAAGTAACGTCTACTATGATTTGGTAAGCGAAGAAGAATAAACTGGAGGAAACTCCGGTTTTTTCGTTGTGTGTTTTAAAAAATAATGATTTCGTGATAAAATAGGAATATCAATTAAGAGGGGTTTTTAAATGAAAGTAGTTAGAACTGAGGATGCGGTAGGTCATATTTTACCGCACGATATGACTAGAATTGTAAAGGACGTGGTTAAGGAAAGAGCTTTTAAAAAAGGTCACGTTATTACAGAAGAAGATATTCCTGTTCTATTAAGTATGGGCAAGGAACATATTTATGTTATGGAATTGGAAGATGATGATTTACACGAGAATGATTGTGCAATTATTTTGAAAGATATTTGTATTAATGAACATATGCATTCATCTGATATAAAAGAAGGCAAGATAGAAATAATTTCTGATGTGGATGGATTTTTGAAAGTCGACAGAGATAGGTTATTCAAGTTAAATTCAATTGATGACATATCCATTGCAACTGTTCTTGGCAATCAACCAGTAAGAAAAGGACAAAAAATTGCTGGAATGAGAATTATCCCGCTTTTCACAAAAGAAAAAATAATGGACGAAGCGAAGAAAATAATGAATGGTGTTCCTATTTTGGAAATCATTCCATTTGATAAGACAAAAAAATGTTCAATCATTACAACTGGATCTGAAGTGTACAAAGGTCTTATCAAAGATCAATTTGGACCTGTGTTAAAACAAAAAATGAAGGATTACAATTGTGAAGTAATAAATCACGTCATAGTCGACGATAATAGTGAAAATATTACACGAGAAATCAACAAAGCATTAGAAAACAAATCTGATATAATTTTGGTTTCAGGTGGAATGAGCGTCGATCCAGATGATATGACACCAAAAGCTATAAAAGATTCCAAGGCAGAAGTGATAACTTACGGTTCTCCTGTACTACCAGGAGCGATGTTCATGCTAGCTTATAAAAACAATACTGCAATTATGGGACTTCCAGGTTGTGTGATGTTTAACAAATCTACAGTTTTCGACATTATTTTGCCTTATATTTTTGCAAATATTAAAGTTACAAAAGATATGATTAATAGTTTGGGTTATGGTGGATTTTGTATGCAATGTTCAGAGTGTCACTTCCCAAATTGTGAGTATGGTAAAGGGTTATGATTGGAAAAGTAATAAACGAGAAAAAAATATATTTATCGGCAGCAATTCTTGTAGGTTCGTTGATTTTTGGGGTTTTCATTAGAAAACAATCGGGTCTTTCATTCGAACCGAAAATAATGAATTTTGCACAAAATCTTACAGATAATTTTACTTTTTATATTTTCAAATCATTCACAATACTTGGAAATTTCAGCACGTATTTTTTGATATTAGCTATTAGCTTATATTATTCAAAACGTATTGGCAAGAATTCATTTTTTTCAATAACATTAATGTCTTGTTTAATTGGCCTTGTAGTTATGAATGTGTACAAATATAGTTTTGTGAGAGTAAGGCCGTTAGATTTTTTCAAAATAGAACAAGGTGGTTACAGTTATGTTAGCGGTCATAGTTTGGTAAGTACAAGCTTTTATTTTACTTTGAGTTATTTGTTATGCAGTTTGAAAAATTACAAATTCATTTATTTGAGAATAATTCCATTTGTAATTGCTTTTAGTAGGTTGGTTGTGGGAGTGCATTGGCCAACAGATGTGTTTTTTGGAATGTTAGTAGGATATGTGTGTTATCTAGCTACGATTTTTGTAGCAGAAAAATATATAATAAAATCAAATAAAAATCTTGATGAACTATAAATTTATTTTTATGGTTCATTTTTTATTGGAAGTTTCCTACTATACATTTGAACTTGGTTGGTATAAAATTTAATATGAAGTATTAAAGGAAGGATTAAAAATGAATAAATACGATTGGTTTGTAATAATAAGTAGCATTGTTCTGTTATCGATTACTTTTTTTCTTGGATTTGTTGTATTAAAAGACAACGAAACAAATTTGGATAGAAGATTAAAGGAACATTTTACTAAAATGGGACATAATTCCCTTATTGCGATGATGGCAAAAATTACGAAGTTTGGAAATGTTGAAACACTTATGATTATAAGCATTCCAATAGTTTTTTTCACTGTAAGTCAGCATAACTATGTATCAGCATCAGCTATAATTATGAGCGTTATGCTAAGTGTTATAGCGGTTCACACTTTAAAATTTATATTTAGAAGAAAAAGACCAAAAGTTACAACCGGTATCAATTATATGGGATATTCTTTTCCAAGTGGACATTCATGTGTTAGTATGAGCTTTTATTTGACGATTGCTTATGTGCTAAGTTATGGATATAAATTTTTCTTCGTGACGATGTTGATTGCCATTGTGTTTGCGTTTATGATTGCCATTTCCAGAATTATTTTGGGAGTACATTGGTTTACGGATGTCGTAATAGGTAGTTTTATTGGGCTAATATGTGCATATTGGTCTATATATATGTTCAAAATGAATTATTATTTTACATTTATTTTTGGTTAGGAGTGAAATTATGAGTACAATTGAAAAATTAAGAAAAGACAAAATGTTAGCTATGAAGAACAAGGATAAAGTTAAATCCGGAGTTATTTCTTTGATTATGAGCAACATTTTATTGGAACAAAAAGAAAAGAAAAGAGATTTGACAGACGAAGAACAATTAGCTTTTGTTAAAAAAGAATTGAAACAAACAATGGATACATTGGAACAAACTCCACAAGATAGAGTTGAAGCGATTGAAGAAACAAAACAAAAAATAGAAATTATTAAATCATATCTTCCAGAACAGTTATCTGAAGATAAATTAAAAGAAATTATAGAAAAATTCATGGAAGAAAACTCCCTTGAAAAATCAAATAAGTCGAGAGGACAAATAATGAAATACGTCATGGGAGAATACGGAAAATTCACTGACGGTAAGACAGTTAATAAAGTAGTTGAAGAGATTATAGGTGCGTAGTGGATAAGAATACTGTATTAAATTATTTTAGAGATTTCTCTAAAATAAATAGATGCTCAAAGCATGAAGAAAAAATCTCAGATTATTTGGAAAACTTTGCTCATAATAACAATTTAGAGTGCAAAAGGGATAAATTCAACAATATCTACATTAAAAGAGAATCAGACAAAAGTTTGGAAGACAAACCAGGAATAATTCTACAAGCACACATGGATATGGTTTGTGTTTCTGATGAAGATTATGATTTTAACGATGGAATCAAAATCATGGAAAAAGATGGCTTCATGTTTGCTGACAAGACAAGCCTTGGGGCAGACAATGGAATTGGACTTGCCATAGCTATGGCTACTTTGACATCCAATTACAAACTTCCCCAAATAGAGGCTGTGGTGACTACAAGTGAAGAAGTCGATATGAGTGGTGCGATGAATTTCGATTTTGATTTGTCTGGAAAATATTTCATTAACATAGATTCAGAAGATGAAAATGAATTGATTGTAGGTAGCAGTGGTGGGGAAAATGTCAATGTTGAAATAAACAAAAACTACGGTTCAGAAAGCTTGTCCAATTTTTACAAAATTTCTGTAAAAGGGCTTAAAGGTGGACACTCTGGAATGGAAATTGATAAGAACCACAAAAATGCAATCAAGGTTGTGTTTAAATTCTTGGAATCATTAGATGATTATTATATCTGTGATTTCAAAGCTGGATCAAAGGACAACGCTATTCCTACAAATGCAGAAATAATCATATCTACAGATGAATCCACTGACTCTCTTAACAAAAAATCAGAAGAATTTATATCTAAGGTTGATTTGGAAGACTTTGATAAGGATTTGAGGCTTTTAATTGAGGATGTTAGTCCCCAAAAATGCTTAGATAAAAATACAACAGAAAATTTATCTGGTTTAATTGGAGAATTAAACTCTGGTGTGATTTCTTACATTGAAGGACTTGATGAAACAGTCGAAACATCTTGTAACTTGGCGATTGTAAATTCTTTGGACGATAAATTCGAAATCATATTATCTACACGATCTTCAAATCATGACAAATTAGTAGCGCTACGAGAAGATATAGTTTCAAAAGCGGAAAAACACAATGCAACTGCCTTCGATTACAATTATTATCCTACTTGGGAATTCAATGAAAAATCAGAGTTGATGGAAGTTGCAAAGAAAGCTTTCTCAAAAGTAAACGACAAAGAAGTAGATGTTAAAGTAATCCACGCTGGACTTGAATGTGGAGTGTTTGCAGAAAAATATAAAAAAATTGACTGCATTTCAATTGGACCTACAATGCACGATGTACACACAACAAAAGAAAGATTAGATATTGAATCTTTAGAGAGATTTATTAAATTCTACAATGAAATTTTGAATATGTTGACTAATTAGTTACGCTGTATTATAATAGTATTACAGAAATACAATTAGGAGGTCGTATGAAAAATAATAAAAAGTTTGCAATTATTTTAGCCATAATTGTTTTAGCCTGTGTTGGAGGATTGGTCTTTAAATTAGTTAAAGCTAGTCAGAAAAACGAAACCAAGTATAGCTTGTATACGGTATCTGCAGGAAGTGATTTGGTGTTCAATGCAATATCAAAAACTGGCGATGCACAACAAGTTTATAACAATCAAGCTTATGGTGAGATTGAAAAAGTTCATGTAAAAACTGGTCAATCTGTTAAAAAAGGAGCTTCACTGATTACTTTTGTGAACAAGGAAGTTGAAAAACAAATTGATCAGATGCAATTGCAATTAGAACAAGCAAAAAGTCAAGCAAATTATGCACTTGAGGATCGAAATAGTGCATACAAATCTTACAATAAATTAGTAGAAAAATATAACGAAACTTTTTCTCCAGAATTGGAAATGCAAATTGATCAAATGGAACCGACACTTAACCAATCAAATAGAGCTTACAAACAAGCACTTGACCAAGTAGAGTTGCAAAAGAAACAACTTAATGATTTAAAAGAAAGTTCCAGAAAAACAATTAATGCAACTATATCTGGAGTTTGTAAAGTTAATGAAAAAAACATCGATAATCCGATGAGTCAAGGAGCATTGGTTGAAGTTACTAGCGATGAAAATATTATTGAAGGAAATATTTCTGAATACGACTACAATAAATTAAAAGAAAATGATGAGGTTGAAGTAATTCCTATTAACGGGGACGAAAAAACAAAAGGAACTGTAGTAGAGATTTCTAATACTCCAGAAAGTCAAGCTGGATCATTTGAAGCTAATCAAATGCAAAACATGACAGAACAATCTGGAAGTAATTCTTCAAATTTTGTATTTAAAATAAAAACACAAAAACCTATACACATTGGATTCAACGTTCAAGTAAGAAAAAAATCAGATAAGATTGAACTTGCAAAAGACATGGTAAAAGAAGAAGATTCTAAATACTATGTGTTTGAATACAAGGATTCAAAAGCTGTGAAAAAAGAAGTTCAACTAGAAAAAAATACTAATTCTTATACTGTGATTTCTGGATTGAAATCTGGTGACAAAATTATTTCTAAAGTAAAAGATTTGAAAGATAATCAAGAAATAAAGGTTGAAGATTAGTTATGATAGATTTAATTAAAATCAATAAGTTTTACAATTCAGGAGAAAACAAGCTTCACGTTCTAAAAGATGTTAGCCTTAACATTAATAGTGGTGATTTTGTCGCAATAATGGGTGAGTCTGGTTCTGGAAAGTCTACGTTGATAAATATCCTTGGATTTTTGGATAAAAAATTTACAGGACTATATAAGTTTGAAAATGTTGAGGTAGGTAAATTTACAGATAATAAATTGTCCGATCTTCGCAACAAATCCGTGGGATTTATCTTCCAACAATTTCAACTTATCCAAAATTACACCATAGCTGAAAATGTAGAACTACCTTTATTGTATCAAGGTAAATCCTATAAATACGCAAGAGAAAAAGCATTGGAAGCTTTGGATTTGGTAGGAATTAAAACTCAAGCAGACAAAAGACCGAAACAGCTTTCAGGTGGACAACAACAAAGAGCAGCTATAGCACGTGCCATTGTTCACAATCCGAAATTTATTATAGCAGATGAGCCAACAGGTGCGCTTGATTCAGAAACAAGCAAGGAAATAATGGCGCTTTTTAATGAATTGAATCAAAAACTCAAAATCACGATAATAATGGTTACTCACGATAAAAATATTACACATAATTGCAACCGAAAATATTTTATGTTAGATGGTGTTTTAAAAGAGAGGGATAGTTATGAAGTTTAATATTTTATTAAATACTGCCTTCAAAGATATCATCAAAAATAAAAAGCGATCTTTACTTACTATGCTTGGAATTATTATAGGGATTGCAGCAGTAATAACTATTATCGCAATTGGTAGAGGTTTCCAAGATTACGTTGTTGATAGTTTAATGGGTGGAGAAGGAAAGGAACTTAGCGTTGCGTTTTATTTCCAGCCTGAAAATCCAACAAATTCAGTGGGAAGCAATACATCCGTCTTCACAGAGAAAAATATTCGAGATATTTCGCAAATGACAGATGTCGTAAAAGTTGAATCCGATCCAGAACAATTTCAAAATAATCTTTTAAATGTTTCGATACGAAAAAATGATGGAAAATTAGAAAGTGGATTTGCAAAACCCGTTGAAAAGACTGATACCAAAATTATAAAAGGCAGGGCAATATCAAAATTAGATGGAGATACTAATCAAAAAGTTGCTGTGATTACTAAAAAATTGGCAGATGAAGTTTTTGAAAATGAAGACCCAATTAATAAAACAATTTTAGTAAAGAATGATTATTATGTCATAGTTGGAGTTAAAGAAAATAATGCAGCAGCAAATTTATTCGCATTTAATAATGATGTGGAATTGCCAAAAGGCACATTAGAATCTCGACAACCTAAAAACAATAATTCAATTTCTATGATAAATGTTATTCTAAAAAATGGTACTAAGGTTCAAGATAAAGCAAAAGAAATTAAGGAATATCTTGATAAAAATGGTCCGATGAAAGCAGCGGGTTCTTATAGTTTTGTAGATATAGCACAACAAATAGAAGGAATAAGCAACGTGTTGGGTTCAATTACGATTTTCATATCTCTTATCGCAGCGATTTCTCTTCTAATTGCAGGAATAGGCATGATGAATATGATGTATATTTCAGTTGCAGAAAGAATTAAAGAAATAGGAATAAGAAGAGCTATTGGGGCAAAGAAAAAAGAAATTTTATATCAATTCATGTTTGAAGGAATTATTGTAACTGTGATAGGTGGGATTATTGGATATGTTATAGGAATGATTGCAGCATTTATTGCATCGAAATTCTTGCCGTTCCCGATCAAACTAGAACTAATGCCAGTTCTAATATCTCTTGGAATATCTTTGGGAATAGGAATTGTTTTTACTTATTCACCTGCAAATGCAGCGGCAAATAAAAACGTAATAGATATTATTTAACAGATAGAGAGCTTATTTTCAGTAATAGGCTCTTTTTATTTGATTTTTAACGTGAAATCCTTTATATTTTTATTGGGTGATAAAATGATATTAATGATAGATAATTACGATTCGTTCACATATAACATTGTTTCTTATTTGAGAATTTTAAAAGAAGAAGTTTTAGTGAAGAAGAATGACGAAATAAATTTGAATGAAGTCAAACGTTTAGATCCTGAAATCATTGTGATTTCTCCAGGACCTAAAACACCAAAGGAGTCTAAGATTTCTCTTGAAATATTCGAACAATTAAAAGGAGAATATCCAATACTTGGAATTTGTTTGGGACATCAAGCTTTGGCATATTCAATTGGACTAGATATTATCAAAGGACCACGACCAATGCATGGTAAAATGACAGAGATAACTCATGATTCAAAAGGAATATTTGCTGATATTCCAAATCCTGTTAAAGTGATGAGATATCATTCGCTTATTGTCGATGATAGTAAATTTGAAAATGAAAAATATCAGGATTTAGTTATAACATCAAAAACAGATGATGGACTAATTATGGGATTTAGAGATTCTAGGAATAAAATTGAAACTGTGCAATTTCATCCAGAAAGCGTGGGGACTGATTTTGGATTGAAAATGATTGAGAATTTCTTGAAGGAGGTAAGAAATGATTCATTCTAAAAAAATAAAATCAGATTTAACTATTTTAGATATTTTATACAATATCAAAGACAAGAATTTACCTTTTTTATTAGATAGCGCAAAGGGAAGTTACAATCAAGGAAACAAATCATATATTGGATTTAATCCGGAGATTGTTTTAAAATCGAAGGATAACAATGTTGAAATCGGTGGACTTGTGAATAAAAAAGTTTGTGATAATCCACTTAATCAACTTAAATTGCTGATGGATGATTATTTTGTAGAAGACGATAATCAATTTATTGGTGGAGCAGTTGGACTTTTATCTTATGATTTTACAAGTGTTAATTGTAACGTGGTTTTAAATTCTGAGAAAAATACTGATGTTTATGATGCGTATTTTGGTATTTATTTTAAAATAATAGAATTTGACAATAATACTAAAGAATACACGATTTATTACTTGAACGATACTGATATCACAGAGCTAGAAGAAGTTTTTGTAAAACAAGAATTTATAGAGAAAGAATACACTACCTCAGATATTATCAGAACAGTTAAGAAAGAAGAGTATGCAAAAAGTTTTGACGAAATTAAAACGATGATTGAAAATGGCGATGTGTACGAAGTTAACTTGACGCAACAATTCATCGTGGATACTACGAAGGATAAGTTTGATATTTACAAGAAACTTCGCGAGGTTAATAAGGCTGATTTTATGGTTTATATGGATTTTGGAGAGTATTGCGTTTTATCTTCATCTCCTGAAAGATTTTTTGACTGTCAAAATGGACTTGTTCAAGCTAGACCTATTAAAGGGACTATTCGAAGATCTGACGATAAAGATGAAGATGAGAAATTGAAAAACAAATTACTTAATAGCGACAAAGATATTTCAGAATTGTTGATGATAGTTGATTTGATGAGAAATGATTTGGGAATGAGTTGTGAAGCTGAGACGATAAAAGCAATTAGCAATTATTCATTGGAAACTTACGAAAATGTTCATCATTTGGTAGCTACAATTGTTGGAAAATTAAGAAAAGATGAAAATGTGTTTAACTTAATAAAAAATATTTTTCCAGGTGGTTCAATCACTGGAGCTCCTAAGCTTGCATCAATAGAAGCTATTGACAAGGTTGAAAAATACAACAGAAATATTTACACAGGATCTATCGGATATATTTCTTTTAATCAAAATTGCGATTTCAATATTTTAATAAGAAGTATTTTGAAGGTTGAAGATAGATGTTATTTTTCTGGTGGTGGGGCGATTACTTGGGATTCAGAAATGAATAGCGAATACGATGAAACAATCCAAAAATCTAAAAAAGTTTACGAGGCTTTAAGATGAATGATGGAATAAAATACGGTAAGGGACTTTTTGAGACTATTAAAGTTGTCGGCTCAAATCCAATTTATTTAGAAGATCATATTAAAAGATTAGAAAATTCAATGGAATTTCTGGGAATAAACACTAATAATTTAAGGGAAAATATTTACGAAAACATAAAAAATATAGACTTAAATGTTGATTGTTTAAGAATTATGGTATTGGATAATGAAGGTGATTATGATTTAGTTATTACTACAAGAAACACTGATTATTCTGATTCTAAGTACACTGAAGGACTTAGATTAAAAATTCTAAAACAGTTGAGGGACAAACATAATCCTTTAATTTATCATAAAACGAACAATTACTTGCTCAATGATTACTTACACAAAAAAGTCCTTGAAGAAGGCTTTGATGAGGGGATTTTTTTAAATCAAGATGGAAATATTACTGAAGGGACTTATACGAATATTTTTTTCATCAAACAAAACACTATAATAACGCCTCGTGTAAATGATGGAATGTTACCAGGAATATTTCGTCAAAAACTTATGGAATTTTTGAAAATAAATAGTTATAATATAATTGAAAAGTCGTTTAATTTAAATGATTTAAAAACTATGGATTGTGCGTTTGTTACGAATTCTTTGATGGAAATGAGATTTGTTAAGCAAATTAGTGATGTTACTTTTTCAAAAACCAAACTTTTCAGTGAAATATCAGAAAAAATAATGAATGGGAGATAACAAACAATTCTAGAAAATTATCGGAGGAGTTTATGAATCAAGAGCAAATAAATAATATGAAATTAGAGAATCAACTTTGTTTTCCACTATACGCTGTATCAAGACTGGTAACCAATACATATACTCAATTTTTAAAACCGTTTGGTTTAACTTATACACAATACATAGTTTTTTTAGTTCTATGGGAAAAAGACGGCATTACTGTTGGACAACTATGTGAAAAATTATATTTGGATAATGGAACTATTACTCCAATCATAAAAAAGATGCAAACACAAGGATATCTGGAAAGAAAACGAAGTTCGCATGATGATAGAATTGTAATTATCAATCTTACTGATAAAGGAAAAGAATTGCAAGAAAAAGTAAAAAATGTTCCAAAACTAATGAGTGAATGTGTTGAATTATCTGATGATAAAAAAATGCAATTGTATAAATTATTGAAAGAGTTTTTAAAAAACAAATGTGATAAAAAATAGGAGATTAATATGAAAAAATTATATGAATTTATTGTTAAAGATATGGATGGAAATGAAGTAAGTTTAGAAAAATATAAAGGCAAGGTTTTGTTGATAGTTAATACTGCTACTGGATGTGGCTTTACACCTCATTACGATCCTTTAGAACAAATGTATGAGGAATATAAGGACCAGGGGTTTGAAATATTGGACTTTCCTTGCAATCAATTTGCAAACCAAGCTCCCGAAAGCAATGGAGAAATTCATGATTTTTGTACAATGAAGTTTGGAACAGAATTTCCTCAATTTGACAAAATTGATGTTAATGGTGAAAACGCAGAACCATTATTTGTATTTTTAGCTACTGAAAAACCATTCGAAGGTTTTGGAAAAGGTATAAAAAATATGGCACTTAATAAATTTACTCAGTTAAATAACAAAAAATTTGGTGAAAAAGCTTATATAAAATGGAATTTTACAAAGTTTTTGATTGATAGAGAAGGAAATGTACTAGAAAGATTTGAGCCGACAGTTGATATGGACATTGTAAAACAAAAAGTTCAAAAAGTTTTATATGTTTTTTAATATGAAAGAAAAACAATATATAATGGATAGCCAGTCCGAGCGTGAAAAAATAATCATTAAAACTAGCTTTTTGGGAATTATTACTAATGTTTTTTTGGCTATTTTTAAAGTGATATTAGGGTTAATTACAAACTCCATAGCGGTAATTTTAGATGCAATTAATAATTTTTCGGATGCTCTATCATCAGTTGTTACAATAGTTGGCGCAAAACTTGCCTCAAAAGCTCCAGATAAAAAACATCCGATGGGTTATGGAAGAATTGAATATTTGAGTTCGATGGTTGTGTCGGCTATTGTTTTATATGCAGGTATAACTTCATTTGTTGAGTCAGTTAAGAAAATTTTTAATCCTCAAATAGCACAATACAGTACAGTTTCAATCTTTATAATAGGAGTGGCTGTAGTAGTCAAATTTATTTTAGGTAAATATGTAAAAAAACAAGGTAAAAAGGTAAACTCAGGAGCTCTTATAGCTTCTGGAGCTGATTCTATTTTCGATTCTATTTTATCAACATCTGTTTTCATATCGGCGATAATTTATACTATTTGGAATATATCTCTCGAAGCTTATGTTGGTGTTTTGCTTTCTGCTTTTATTATAAAAGCCGGAATTGAAATGATGACTGAAACAATTGGCAATATTATCGGACAAAGACAAGATGCAGAAATTTCTAAAAGAATAAAAGAGATTATAAATGAAGAAAAACAAGTAATTGGAGCATATGATTTAGTACTTTTTAATTATGGACCGAACAAATACTATGCAACAGTGCATTTGGAACTTCCAGATAATATGACTGTTGATGAAGTGGATCAGCTCACTAGAAAGTTACAGCTTAAAGTATATAATCAAATGGAAATCATACTCATTGGCGTTGGAGTTTATTCATTTAATACAAAAGATGATGAGGCTGCAAGGATAAGAAATGATGTACAAAAATTAATTTTATCACACGATTGGGCATTGCAAATACATGGATTTTATGTTGACATTGAAGAAAAAAACATGAGATTTGACGTGATAGTTAGTTTTGATAAAGATTTTAGCGAAGCTATAGAAATAATAACAGATGAAGTACAACAAAGATATCCGGAATATAAAATAATGATGGTTCCTGACATTGACTTTACAGATATTTAAACAAAAAACGATAATACATTTAATTGTCTAAAAGACAAAATGTATTATCGTTTTTTTAATTTACTCTTTGTAGAAGTAGTTTTACCATCTCACTGTTATCATCTAATTTTATTGAAGGGATAGTTCCGACTTCCTCATTGGTAGATCCGTCTTCGTTTAAGCCTTGTCCAAGTGGATATTCCACTATTAAACCTATGTTTGGCAAGGATTTGTAAGTGTGGACAATATTCAAACCATATCCAGAAGTTGCTTCTCCTACTGTAGTTGCAAACTTAGTTCTATTTGCTATTTGACACACAAAATCAGCGCTGTTTTTAGTATTTTTATTTTGTAAAATGAAAATATCGCATTTTTGTTCTTCTGATTTTTTCAACGATAGGTTAAAATTGGTAATGTATTTTATGTTTTTTTGATTATCATTAATTGTTACATTTGACAAATCCTCGGTTGTTTTAAAAGAAATGCCATTATTATTTAAAACTTTCTTATCAATCAAAGGTTGAGTTTTATTAGCTACTTTGAAATCGACATTAATGTCAGATTTTAATAACGGTTTAATAATAACATTAATTGCATATTCTAAATTTTCAGAATCATTATCTCTCAAATCTATGATAATTTTGTTTTTCTTTTTATTAGTTTGCAAGATATTCTTGAAGATTATGGCATCTTTTTGAATATCCACAGAATCAAAATCAGAAACCTTAACATATAACGCATCTTTATAATTATCAATAGAATATGCTCTGAAAGTTTTTGCTGGTAATTCTTCAACCAAATTAGAATACCTTTTAATAGATAAATTGTTTAGTATTTGATTGCTGTTTTCTTGGTGTAAAATTTTGTTAAAAGTGTATTTGTCAGCTACTTTAACATTTGAATCGTATAGTTTTTTTAAAATATCATTGTATAAATTATACACTTCTTCTGTTGTCAATTCATCTCTTTTTCTGCCACACTCTAACTTGATTTTTGATTTGAAATTAGGTTTCATAGATAGAAAATCTGTATCTTTGTATTTTTTTGTTTGCGGCAAATTCATATACGAACTTTCGATTTGATTACAAAGTTCATCAAAATCTTTTAGTATGTATTTTTTTGGTATAATTTGTTTGTACTCAGCTGGTCTGGAACTTATGTATCTATAAGAAAATAAGGCAAAAATAAAAAGTAAAGCTACTATTATTATTTTATTTAAAATTTTACTTTTTTGTTTAATCTTTTTAGCACTTTTTCGTGATGTTTTCATATCTCACCTCTTTTCAATCAGTATAATATAAAAAAAAGACTAGGTCAATTGAATAAAATTTATAAAACGGGGTATATAAGTATAAGAAGAGAAAAAGAGGTTAGTCATGAATAATGTTTTACTGATAAATAGAATAATTCCTACAATTGATGACGATAGAATTTGCAACATTACTTTTGTAATTGCAGACATGCATTTACAAGAAGTTCACGATAAAATAATTAAGGTTATTGACTCATCAGAATATATGGATTTAAATAACACCGAAATAAATTACAATGGGTTTACTACCAAACAAAAGGCAAAATTGATTCCTGAAATCATGAAGGTATTGGTGGAAAATAATTTAAAAGTTTATGGTGTTTATGATTTGTATTCTTAAATTTATGGTAAAATGATTAACTAACAGTCACATAAATTAAATTATAAGGAGTATGATAAAATGAACAGAGAAGAATTATTAAAAAAAATTGACGAACAATTAGTTTTTGAATTACAATCAGGCTATGAATACAAACAGATGGCTTCTGAATTCAATGATATGGATTGGGATGGATTTGAACACTTTATGGAAATGCAAGCCCATGAAGAATTTGAACACGCTGAATACTTCAGAAAATGGTTACAACAAGTTGGACATAAGATTGAATACAAAACAATCGAAGCTCCAAAAGCTGACTACGACAAAGATGTATTAAGCATTTTCAAAGCTGCTTTAGAACACGAAAAAGAAGTTACAAGAAGAATCAGAGAATTATTTGATGCAGCTCATGAAATCAAATTCTATGAAGTATACACTCTTCTACAAAAATTCATTGACGAACAAATCGAAGAAGAAGCTACTTTTGATAATATCATAGCAAAACTTGAAAGAACTGAAAACAGTAATGCTGGTCTTGCAATATTAGATCACGAAATGGCACAAAGACAATAATTCTAGCAAATTAGTATAAAAGTCCCCGTAGGTTAATATTTTTTAACTTATGGGGACTTTGTTTTTTATTGAATCAAATATTTCTATTGTATTATTGCTCAATGTTCTATGGAGTCCATTGCTAATGCAACTTCGTTTAACATAGCTAAAAGAAGAGATTTATCTCTTAAAGAAATATTTTTTTTACTATATGACATGTCGATTCCGACTACACCATATACGTAATTTCCTTTTCTAATAGCAAAGTAGAGCCCTTTAGCACTAGAGAGCGTATTTGTAGTAGCTCCTGCACTTTCGTTGTTCAAATAAACCCACTGAGCTACAGTTTTTTCTGCTTCTGAAACATATGTGTTATTTGCGCTTTCATTATTTTCGGGATTATAAATTTTGGGAGCTTTAAGTTCATTATCCTTTATAGGATAAAAAACTATAACTCTATTCAATAATTTATAAAGATGATAACAAGTTTGATACATTATTTTATCGTAATTATTTGCTGACTGTAAACTTTGACTAATTTTAAATAAAATCTCAAAGTTATGAGACTGTTCAATAGCTAATAAATTTTCTTTTTTTAATTTGTTTTGCATTAAGCATATTATAAATGACACAATGCTCATAATTAAAAATATCATAAAATATTCTTTAGAGTTAATTATAAAGGAAAGATAAGGATCTAAAAAGAAATAATCAATTATCAGGATATTAATTATTGACGAAATTACATTATAAATTGGATGTTTCGTTGTAAATCCAACAATACATGTTGATAAAATGTAAACCAATACAATATTTGTTGTACTAAAATCAAGTTCAAAGAAGAAAAAAGACAACAGTGTTGATACTAGAATAATAGAAAAAGTAGTCAAAAAGTCTTCTATATCAAATTGAAACGGATTTTCAAGGTTTAGCTTTACTTTCTTAGGTTCTTGATTTGCATCTGGGATTATAAATATATCAAGTGTTGGATTTGTTTTTGTAATTGAATCAATGATTGTTGATTTTCTCAATAAAGATACTTTTTGAAGGGATCTTCCTAAAACTAATTTTGAAATACCGCTGACTTTTGCGTATTGACTTATCTGAAAAGCTACGTCATCTCCATATGTTGAAACTAGATTTGCTTTTAAATGTTTTGCAAGATTTATGTTAGCTTGTAAATCGTATTTTTCTTTTTGAGATAAAAACTTCGAATTTGACGTTTCAACAAATAATGCACTAAATTCTGCATGAAAAGACTTAGCCATTCTATAAGCAGTTCTTATTACTTTTTGATTTGTGGGTGAAGGGCTAATGCAGACTAAAATGTGTTCTTTTAAAAAAGGTCTATTTTTTTCATCAGTGTATAAATTTATACGATCAGCACATCTTCTCAGAGTTATTTCTCTCAACGAAACCAGATTACCTTTTGTAAAAAAGTTAGCAAGTGCTTTTTGTGATTGCATCGCATTGTATATTTTTCCGCTTTTTAATCGCTGGAGCAACTGTTCAACTTCAATATCGATAATTTTTATATTATCAGCGTTATCAAAAATATAATCAGGAATACGTTCATTTATCTTTATTCTCGTTATTGATTCGATGATATCATGAAGACTTTCTAAATGCTGAACATTTAATGTAGTATATACGTCGATGCCTGCTTTCAGCAACTCCTCTATATCTTGGTATCTTTTTTTATGCCTAGAAGTTGGAGCATTAGTGTGTGCTAATTCATCAACCAATACAATTTGAGGCTTTCTTTTAATAGTAGAATCTATATCTAATTCATAAAAAACATGATTTTTGTATGTGATTTTTTTGTTTTCTACTCTCTGCAAACCATTTATTAAATCAAGCGTATCTTTTCTGTCGTGAGGTTCGATATATCCAATTACAACATCTGCTCCATCCAAGTCTTTTTCATGTGCATATTTTAGCATACTGTAAGTTTTTCCTACGCCAGCACAATAGCCAAAGAATATGGTTAATTTTCCTTTTTTATCCATAAAATCATCTCCTAGAAAACTCTATCAGATATAGTTTACTATAAATACAATCGAATTTTTGCTTTAGCTTAAATTTTAATGCGATTTTAATATTGCAGTGGCTTTTTTTAAAACCATTTTAAGGTCTATGATGATATACTCATTTTACAGTTTAATAAATAGGAGGCGCTATATATGAAAGATATCATTATGATAGTAATTTTACTTTTATCATTTTTGATGTTGAAATATTTTGTATATATGATAGATCGTATTATAAATAAGAAATAAAATAGGGAGGATTTTATGATATTTATATCAATATTAATATTAGGAATTATTTGTTATCTTTTTTATGCTTTAATTAATCCTGAAAAATTTTAGGGTTTTAAATTGGAGGTAAATTATGGAAGGAATAAAAAATGAAAAAGATTGTATGTATGAATTTAGTTTAATAATAAAACACAAAGTTGATTTAGGAAAATATGATGAATGCTTAGAGTTAATTTATAAAAAAATGGCTGAGTTTCCTCATGATCCAGTACCACATAATTTATTGGGAATATTGATGGAGATTAAAGGCAATCATCTTTTAGCAATGAAACACTTAAGAGCTGCTTGGGCTCTAGATCCTAGTTACACACCTGCTAGTATTAATTTAGACAATATGGGTTCAAATGGATCGAGAAAATTATATGTGTTTTCATAAGATTTTTAATTTAAGAAGGAGAAATTATGTTTCAAATATTGATAACATTACTGATATTTTTAATTATTATATTTCCGATTGGAAATTATTTGTATAAGATAACTGTTAATAAACAAACTTGTTTGGATTCTATCTTTGACAGATTTGATTCATTAATTTTTAAAGTATTAAAAATAGATAAAAATGATATGGATTGGAAACAATATGCAAAAACTTTATTGTTAGTTAATGCATGTTTGGTATTTGTTGGATACCTAGTACTAAGGGTTCAATCATTTAATTTATTTAATCCAAATAAAATACAGGCAATGGAAGAATCATTAAGTTTTAATACTATTATATCTTTTATGACTAATACTAATTTACAACATTATTCTGGGGAATCTGGTTTATCCTATTTTTCTCAAATGTTTGTAATTACAATGATGATGTTTACTTCAGCAGCTACAGGATATGCTGCATGTGTTGCAATGATAAGAGGTATTTTAGGTAAAAAAATGGGTAATTTTTATGTTGACTTTATTAAAATAATAACTAGATTTTTATTACCAGCCTCGATTATAGTAGGAATAATATTAGTATCACAAGGAGTTCCTCAAAATTTAAATAGTAATATGATAGTAAGTACAATTGAAGGGAAAAACCAACAAATTGCATCTGGACCAGTGGCGGCATTGGAATCAATTAAACATTTGGGGACAAACGGAGGAGGTTTTTTTGGAGCGAACTCTTCAACACCTTTTGAAAATCCAAATATCATTTCAAATATAATCGAATTACTATCAATGATGATATTGCCAGCATCGTGTATCTTTATTTTTGGTAAAATGGCTTATGATAATTCAAAAGAAAAAGCCACAAACAATGATGATCACAAAAGTATAAAATCATTTAATAGAAAGCATATATTAATTGGTACAGAAGGAAGAACTGTATTTGTAGCGATGTCGATATTGTTTTTAATAGGATTGGGAATTTGTTATTTCACTGAAAGTCACGGAATTAATGGAGCCACACTTTCAGGAATTTCACAAAATCTTGGAAATATGGAAGGAAAAGAAATGCGTTTTGGTATCTCTCAATCTACTTTATTTACCACCGTAACAACTTCTTTTACAACAGGTACAGTAAATAATATGCATGATACACTTACACCTCTAGGGGGAATGGTTCCTCTTATTAATATGATGATGAATGTAGTATTCGGAGGTGCTGGAGTCGGACTAATGAATATGTTAATATATGCCATTTTGGCGGTTTTCATTTGTGGACTAATGATAGGAAAAACTCCGGAATACTTGGGTAAAAAAATAGAAGGAAACGAGATGAAATTAGCTGCCTTATCAATAATAATACATCCTTTATTAATTTTAGGGTTTTCAGCTTTAGCTGTTAGTGTTAATGGAGGAGTACAAGGAATAACTAATCCTGGATTTCATGGGTTGAGCCAAGTGCTTTATGAATTTTCTTCCTCAGCGGCAAATAATGGTTCAGGGTTTGAAGGCTTAACAGATAATAATCTTTTTTGGAACATAACTTGCGGATTAGTAATGTTTTTGGGGAGATATTTATCCATAATAATTCAGCTAGCTATAGCTGGTAGTTTATCTAAAAAAGTTAATGTTAACGAAACTATAGGAACATTAAAAACTGATAATCTTACTTTCTCAATAATTATAGTCATTGTTGTTTATATATTTTCTGCATTAACTTTCTTGCCGGTTCTTGCATTAGGACCAATAGCAGAGTGGTTGACCTTATAGGAGGAGTTATGAGTAAAAATAAAAAAACAAAATTTGTGACAAACGATATATTAAAATCATCCATAAAAGGAGCTTTTTTAAAACTAAATCCAAAATATATGGTAAAAAATCCGGTAATGTTCGTCGTTGAAATAGGATTTTTCATATGTTTATTACTTGCTTTCTTTCCGGGACTATTTGATGATGGAAGTAGAAATTCTAACATTTATAATGGCTTAGTGTCTGTTATTTTATTTATAACATTAGTTTTTGCTAATTTTGCAGAATCTGTTGCAGAAGGTAGAGGTAAAGCTCAAGCAGAAAGCCTTAAGAAAACAAAAAAAGATACGAAAGCAAGATGTATATTGGAAAATGGCGAAGAAATAGAAAAATCAAGTAATGAGTTAAAAAAAGGAGATATTGTTTTAGTAAAGTCAGGCGAAATAATTCCTAATGACGGCGAAATAATAGAAGGAATTGCAAGCATAGATGAATCCGCTATTACTGGTGAATCTGCTCCTGTTACAAAGGAAAGTGGGGGAGATTTCTGTTCAGTTACAGGTGGAACTTTGGTAGTTTCTGACTGGATAAAAGTAAAAATTACTTCTGAACCAGGAGAGTCTTTCTTGGATAAGATGATATCTCTTGTAGAAGGAGCATCAAGACAAAAAACTCCTAATGAAATAGCACTTAACACTCTGCTAGTTTCTCTAACTATAATTTTTATTATTGTTATAATAACTCTATATCCAATAGCTGTTTATGCTAATGTTAAAGTATCAGTATCAACTTTAATTGCTTTATTAGTCTGCTTGATACCTACAACTATAGGGGCACTATTGAGCGCTATAGGAATTGCTGGAATGGATCGTGTAACTAGATTCAATGTAATAGCAATGTCAGGAAAAGCTGTTGAATCATGCGGAGATGTTGACACAATGATTTTGGATAAAACAGGAACTATAACTTTTGGAAATAGGCTAGCTAGTGATTTTATAAATTTAGATGGCATCCATAAGTCAGATCTTATTGATTACTCTTGTATTGCATCTCTAAAAGATGATACACCTGAAGGTAAATCAACAGTAGAATTGGCAAGAAAATTAGGATCAAAAGTTATTTTTGATGACTACAATGATGCATCATTTGTGGAATTTACAGCGTCAAGTAAGATGAGTGGTGTAGATCTAAAAAATGGAACTTCAATTCGAAAAGGTTCAGGAGATGCCATAATTAAATTAATAAGAGATAAAGGGGGAGAAATTCCAGGGGATTTAGAAACAAAAATTAGTGGCATATCTAAATTGGGTGGAACCCCATTGGTTGTTTGTGTTGATAATGTAATCTACGGCATTATCTATTTAAAAGACACTGTAAAACCAGGTTTAAGGGAAAGATTTGAACGATTAAGAAAAATAGGTATTAAAACTATAATGTGTACTGGAGACAATCCATTAACAGCTGCGACAATAGCGGCAGAAGCTGGCGTCGACGGGTATATTGCAGAATGTAAACCTGAAGATAAGATAGAAGCTATAAAAAAAGAACAATCGCTAGGTAAGATTGTAGCAATGACGGGAGATGGCACAAATGATGCTCCAGCATTGGCTCAAGCAGATGTTGGGATAGCAATGAATAGTGGAACAACTTCTGCAAAAGAAGCTGCTAATATGGTAGATTTGGATTCAAATCCAACAAAAATTTTGGAAGTTATAGAAATAGGAAAGCAATTACTGATAACTAGAGGATCATTAACGACATTTTCTATTTCAAATGATATAGCCAAATATTTTGCAATAATACCAGCGATTTTTACAGTAGCAATTCCAAAAATGAAAGTATTAAATATTATGTCATTGAGTACACCATCAAGTGCAATTATATCAGCATTGATATTTAATGCCATAATTATTCCTTGTTTAATACCTTTAGCCATGAGAGGGGTAAAATATGAACCTATGTCAGCATCAAAAATGTTAGGTAAGAATATGCTTATATATGGTTTAGGAGGAATAATTTGTCCGTTCATTGGAATAAAAATAATAGATATTTTGGTTAGCCCATTGTTAACTTTACTTGGGGTTTAAAAGGAGAAATTAATGAAGTTTTTGAAAAAAATTAAAAAAGCTTTTATTGTATCGTTATTTATGTTTGTTTTGTGTGGAGTTATTTATCCTTTCTTTCTTACAGGAATAAGTCAACTCATTTTTTTCAAACAAGCTAATGGAAGTTTAGTAAGTTACAATAATAAAGTTGTAGGCTCAAAGTTAATAGGTCAAGAATTTACAGATCCTAGGTTATTTCATTGCAGACCATCTGCAGTTAATTATAATGTATTTACAGGAAATAAACATGAAGCAATATCTTCTGGTAGTGAAAATTTAGCTGTAAGTAACCCAGAATTAAAGCAAAGAATTAGCCAAGATACTAATAAATTATTACTTGAAAATCCATCAATAAAAAAATCTGATATTCCAGAAGATATAATAACACAATCAGCATCTGGTCTAGATCCACATATATCTATAAAAGCTGCAAATATTCAAGTTGACAGAATAGAAAAAAACACTGGATTATCTAAAAAAGTTATTGAAGAATTAATTAAAAAGAATACTAACTATAAACTATTTGGTATTTTTGGAGAAAACACTGTGAATGTACTTGAATTAAATATTGACTTGATTAAAGAGTTGAAAAAATAATTATAGGTATATGATATAAAACTAGGTCCCACATATAGAAAATTTTGTCAGAGACCTAGTTTTTTTAATTCTATTTTAAATAGATATTGTATAATATAGAGGGGTGAAAAATGAATGACAACACAAGAATATTAATAATAGAAGATGACAGAGCAGTTAGAAATCTAATTTCTAATACTTTAAAAATAAATAGATTTAATTATGATTTAGCTGTAAATGGTAGTGAAGCACTATTGTTATTTACTACGAACAAATACGATATAGTTTTTGTAGATTTAGGGTTACCTGATATTGACGGAATTGATCTTATTAAAAAATTCAGAGAGTTTTCAACTACTCCGATTATTGTAATAAGTGCGAGGAGTAACGACGAAGATAAAATAGAAGCATTAGATGCAGGAGCTGATGATTTTTTAACTAAACCATTTAATGTTGAGGAATTATTGGCTAGAGTTCGCTCTACGATAAGACGTTTAAATTATTCTGAAAATAATAGAATAGATAATAATGTAACATTTGAGAATGGCGATATAAAAATTGATTATCCTTCAAGAAGTGTGTTTGTTAAAGGAGAAGAAATCCATTTAATGCCAATTGAATACAGTTTATTATGTTTACTATCCAAAAATATAGGTAAAGTTCTTACTCATCAATATATTTTAAAAACTATTTGGGTGAATTATTTAGATTCTGATTTATCTTCATTAAGAGTTTATATGACTTCTCTTAGGAAAAAAATAGAAAAAGTATCTTGTGAGAAGTATATTCAAACTCATATAGGCGTAGGATATAAAATGATAAGGGTTAATAAGTCAGATTCGGAGAAATAATATGATTGAAAAAGCTAAAGATTCAATATTAGTTTGTATATCTGATGCAAAGTCAAATAGCTTGGTAATAAAGAAAGCCAACGAAATAGCTAGTAAAGAAAACGCAAGGCTTATTGCATTATATGTTTGCGATAGAAATGATTACCAAAAAAAACAAGAAAAAGGATTTTTACAACAAAACTTAGATTTAGCTGAAAGTATCGGAGCCATGATTGAAATAATTTATGATGATGATATTGCGGCTCAAATAGTTAATTTTGCAAAGTTATACAGAGTAAAAAAAATTGTTCTGGGGAGAAACAACAACCAGAGGAATTTTTTTATATTAAATAAAAGCATCTGTGATGAAGTGATTGAAAAGATTGAGGATATAGACATTCATATCGTTCCTTTTTACGAGGATTTTTCAATTAAACGATTTGAAACTAATAAAAACATCATTCGAGATGTATTTATTAGTTTATTTATATTGATTTTATGCACATTAGCTGGTTATGTATTTTATTTTTATAAATTTGGTGAATCAAATATTATAATGATATATATATTAGGAGTGTTTTTTATAGCGCTTATAACGTATAATGAAATTTTAAGTATGACGGCATCGATAATTTGTGTTTTAGCTTTTAATTTTTGTTTTACTGAGCCAACTTTGAGTTTTTCTTTTTATAATAAAAATTATATAATAACATTTTTAGTTTTATTGATAGTCTCATTTTTGACGAGTAAATTAGCTAGTCGTATAAAAAAAAGTGCAGAAAATTCATCTAATATGATATACATTACTAAGTTATTATTAGAGACAAATCAGATGTTACAATCTAAAATAACGAAATCTGAAATAATTGAAACAGGATGTAATCAGTTATCGAATCTATTAAAAAGAAATATTAAATATTATGATATATTAGATAATGAAATTCAAAAGCCATTAAAATTTTGTTATAATTCTGTAAAGGATAATGAAATTTCGGATCCGGAAGAAGAAAAGGAAATAGTAGAATGGGCTTATTTACACAATAGTAATGCTGGGGCTACTACCAGATATTTACCAGAGGCTAAATATCTGTATTATACTATAAGAAATAATACAAATGTTTATGGAATAATTGGTATATATTTATATAAGGACAGGTTGGATTCGGTTGAAAACAAAATCTTATTAGCTATTCTAGGAGATATGTCACTAGCACTTGAGAAGGAAAAAGTGATTGAGGATAAGAATAGAGCAAACTTGAAAATAAAAGATGAGCAATTTAAGACCAATCTATTACGATCTATATCACATGATTTGAGAACACCTTTAACCACTATTTGTGGGGATTCGGATATATTGCTAAATAACTATAAAAACTTGACTGAATCAATGAAATTAGAACTATTTCAAGATATTTATGATGATTCTCAATGGCTGTTAAATCTGATAGAAAACATACTATCTATTACTAGAGTAGAAGAAGGAAGGATGAAGCTAAAAATTGAACCACAAATTGTTGAAGAAGTAATTGATGAAGCTTTAAAGCATATAAATAGAGATAAAAGAAAACACAATATAAATGTTGATATTGAAGATGAATATTTGATGGCAAACATGGACGTAAGGCTAATTATTCAAGTAATCATAAACTTGGTAGATAATGCTATAAAATATACAGATGAAGGATCAAATATTCTGATTAAAGCTTTTAAAAAGGACGGAAATACAATAATACAAATTTGTGATGATGGAAATGGTATAAGAGATAATGATAAGGAAAAAATTTTTCGAAAATTTTATACATCCAATGATAAAATATCTGACAATAAAAGAAGTATAGGTTTAGGGTTATATCTATGTAAGATCATAGTAGAAGCACATGGCGGGTCAATAAAAGTTGAAGACAATAAGCCCAAAGGAGCAATATTTACTTTTAATCTCAAAGCATTATAAAATAATAAATTAATACCGTTATATAAGGATTTATGAAAATTTTTAAAGTTTTGATATAATCAATTATACACTATATGGAGGTGAACATGAGAATAATTAATTCTGATTTAGAGAAAATCGCGTTTTTAAAAGAACAATATCCAGATGAATCTTTGCCAGAAATTGCTTTTTGTGGAAGAAGTAACGTAGGTAAGTCATCTTTTATCAATTCAATTCTAGACAGAAAAAACTTAGCTAGGACTTCTTCTAAACCAGGGAAAACCCGCACAGTAAACTTTTACAATGCAAATAATGAGTTTAGATTAGTGGATTTGCCCGGATATGGGTATGCCCAAACATCAAAATCCGAAAAGAAAAAGTGGGCTCAAGTTATTGAAACTTATTTGAATAATAGAAGAAATTTGTATGAAGTGTTTTTGATTGTAGATATTAGACATAAGCCAACCGTACAAGATAAGGAAATGTACAATTGGATAATTCAAAGTGGATTTTGTGGATTTGTTATTGCAACAAAACTAGATAAAATCGGTAAAACTATGATTAAAAAGAACTTAAACATAATAAAAAAAGAACTATGCATAGATGATGATAATCTAATCTACGAATATAGTTCAACTTCTAAGAAAAATAAAGAAGCTGTAATTGAACAGCTTGAAATGATTTTAAAACATGGAAGTGGAATTGAAGAATAAAAGTAATTAAACCCCAATTTCTTGGGGTTTTATTTTTAAAACATTTTTTGATTGACAATAATATTATGTCTTTTATGATATTATTGCCAATCGACTAATTGTATTGAATTATTCTACTACTGAAAAATCTTCTTTTCCAGCGCCACAAATTGGGCAAACCCAATCTTCAGCTAAATCTTCAAAAGCTGTTTGTGGTTGAACACCTGCATCTGGATCTCCTTCAGCTGGATCGTAGATATATCCGCATACGTCACATACATATTTTTTCATGTTTAATTTCCCCCTTTAAGATAATTACCTGTCATCAGGTATAAATTATATATACCCACTGTAAAAATTTCTAATCATTTTTTGGTTTTTATTTATATTTTAAACATTTAATGATAAAATGTTAAATTTCCTGAATATTTGGGTATAATCATACTGGGTGATAATATGTATATGTTTAAGAGGCAGTTTGTCAGTGATAGATCAATTGCTACTAAAAATATTCATACTATGCTCAGACTATTAAGAAAAGTTGTACCGGATGAAGAACTTCTTTATGATATACGATTAATAATTAATGAATTAATATTTAATGGACTAGAACATGGTAACCAATTTGATATAAATAAAAAAATAACTTTTAAAATAAAATTAAATGATGACTCCGTAAAAATTTGTGTAAAAGATGAAGGTACGGGAATTGATTATTGTTCTAACAGTTATTTTAATAATGATATTTATGTCAGAGGAAGAGGATTATTTATAGTAAGTGAATTAGCTGACGAATTAAAAATTAAAGAGAATTATGTTGAAGCAAAGCTATTAGTGAAGCCTAATTAACGAGGAATCTAATAGCTTGTTTTATTGTGAAAAATTATCTAATACGATTTTTACATAAATTTTTCTTTTATTTTTTGTTTTTTGTGATATAATGAAGTGTCACAAATTAGAGGGAAGTGGAATTTTGAAAAGAGAAGATGTAAGAAATGTAGCAATAATTGCCCATGTTGACCATGGTAAGACAACTTTGGTAGATGGGTTATTGAAAACAAGTGGTATTTTTAGAGAAAATCAGGAAGTTCAAGAACGTGTTATGGATAGTAACGATATTGAACGCGAAAGAGGAATTACTATTCTTTCAAAAAATACTGCAATTAACTACAAAAATCATAAAATTAATATTATAGATACTCCAGGTCATGCTGACTTTGGGGGAGAAGTTGAACGTGTATTAAAGATGACAAGCGGCGTTGTTTTGGTAGTAGACGCTTTTGAAGGTCCTATGCCACAAACAAAGTTCGTATTGAAAAAGGCTTTTGAACTAAATTTACCTACGATTATATGTATTAATAAGATCGATAGAAAAGAAGCCAGGGTAGATGAAGTAGTAGACGAAATTTTGGATTTGTTCATCCAATTAAATGCAGATGAATCTTATTTAGATTCACCATTTGTATTTGCTTCTGCTAGAGAAGGATTTGCAACTGATGATCTTGAAGAAAGACCAGAAGATATGACTGCTTTATTGGATAAAATCATAGATTATATTCCTGCTCCAGAAGGAGAAGAAGATGCTCCATTCAAACTTTTGATTTCAACAACTGATTTTAGCGATTATGTTGGAAGAATTGGTATAGGTAAAATTGAGCAAGGGAAAGTAAAAGTCAATGATAGCTGTGTGATTGTTAATTACAATGATCCTGAAAAGAAAAAGAAAATCAAAGTAACAAAGATTTATGAATTTGACGGATTAAACAGAGTAGAAGTTAGTGAATCAAAATTTGGATCTATTGTTGCCTTGACAGGTGTTGAAGGAATTGAAATAGGAGATACTTTGACTAATGAAGAGGACCTAGAACCTATAGAATTTGTAAGTATTTCAAATCCAACATTGGCGATGAATTTCTCTGTTAATAACTCTCCATTTGCAGGAAGAGATGGAAAGTTTGTAACAAGTAGACAAGTTCGTGCTAGATTGTACAAAGAATTAGAAACTGATGTAAGCTTAAAAGTTGAAGATACAGATTCTACAGATACTTTTAGAGTAAGTGGTAGGGGAGAACTTCATTTGTCTGTTTTAATTGAAAACATGAGACGTGAAGGATTTGAATTCCAAGTATCAAAACCTGAAGTTTTATTCAAGAAAGATGACGACGGAAAAATTCTCGAACCAATAGAGATAGTTACAATTGATATTGAAGAAGGATTCGTTGGAACAGTTATTGAAAAATTAGGCACAAGAAAAGGTGAATTGCAAGATATTTCAAATACATCAAGTGGATACACTAGACTTACATTTGAAATACCTTCCAGAGGTCTTATAGGATACCGTCAAGAGTTTTTAAGTGATACTAAGGGTAATGGTGTTATAAATACAGAATTAAAAGGATATGAGCCATATAAAGGCGAAATTCCAAAACGTCAATTGGGTTCATTGATTTCGTATGATACAGGAACTGCGACAGCTTACGGATTAAATGCAGCACAAGATAGGGGGATTTTATTCGTACAACCACAAGATGAAGTTTATGAAGGAATGGTTGTAGGTTCTAATGCAAAAGGTTTAGACATAGAAGTTAATATTTGTAAGAAAAAAGCACAAACAAATATTAGATCTTCAGCAGCAGATGAAGCGTTAAAGCTTTCTCCTCCAAAAATTATGAGTTTGGAAGAAATGATGGAATTTGTTGAAGAAGACGAACTAATTGAAATTACTCCACATCATTTGAGATTGAGAAAGAAGATTTTGGATACTCAATTAAGATATAAATCAAAAAAATACAATAAATAATTTTAATGGGAATTTATCATTTGGTAGATTCCCTTTTTTTATTAAAAAAATTTAATTTTAAATTAACAATAAAATTAATTTTAATAGAATAAATGCTAACATTTTTGGGTATATAATGTGTATAAAAATATAAAGTATCATAATTTTTCTATTGAATTAGTTTAACATTTTGTAATAAAAATTTAATCTAAAAAAACATTTGCTTTAGTAAGAAAAAGCGTGTATACTTAAATTATCAAATGCATTATATTATATTTATAAGTGGATAAAGGTTACCCAAAAAAAGAATAGAAGGAGTAATATTATGGCTGAAATTAATATCGAAGACAAAACACTAAATGAATTTTTCGATGCGATTATGATGTTAAATGGTAAAGATGAATTACAACGCTTCTTTGAAGACGTTTGCACATTGAGAGAGCTTCATTCAATTTCTCAAAGATTAGAAGTAGCAAAGTTACTTAAAATAAGAAAGACATATTCAGAAATTGAAAAAGATACTGGCGCATCAACAGCAACCATAAGTAGAGTTAATAGATCTTTACAAAATGGTGCTCAGGGATATGAATTAGTATTGGATACTTTAATAGCAAAAAACTTGGAAGAAAAAAGAAAAAGAAAGCAAAAATAAATTATTATCCGCAAAATATAGTTTGCGGATATTTTACTATAACAAATGATTTTTGGGTATATAAATAATAGGGGTGATTTGATGAAAATTACATTTTTAGGAGCGGCACAAGAGGTTACAGGTTCGTGCTATTTAGTTGAAACTGAGAAACATAAATTCATGGTTGATTGTGGTTTGTTTCAAGGTAGTAAGGAATTGGAACAAAAAAATCATGACGATATAGATTTTAGTGAAGCTGAGTTTATGATTTTGACTCATGCACATATCGATCATACAGGAAGAATTCCTCTTTTATATAAGAAAGGATTTAGAAGTCCTATATATTGCACAAAAGCTACGAAAGATTTGTCAGAAATAATGCTAATGGATAGTGCCAAAATTCAAGAAAGTGACGTTGAATGGGAAAACAGAAAAAGACAAAGATCTGGCAAAACACTGCTAAGCCCACTTTATACTACGATAGATGCGATGAGTTGCATCTCGTTATTTAGAGCACGTTATTATGACGAAGTTGTAAAGATAAATGAGGATATTAAAGTTATTTTCAGAGATGCTGGGCATATGCTAGGATCTTCCAGTTTAGAAATATTTATAACTGAGAATAATAAAACTACTAAAATTATTTTCTCTGGAGATATAGGAACTTCCAATAACCCTATTTTAAATAATCCTCAAACTTTGTCAGGTTGTGATTATTTGGTTATGGAATCTACTTATGGTAACAGAATTCATGAGCCTTACAAAGAAAGTGTTGAATCATTGATTGACATAATCGAAAAAGTTTCAGCCAGAGGAGGCACTGTAATTATTCCTAGTTTTGCAGTTGGTAGAACTCAGGAAATTATTTATGAATTAAATAGTTATTATGATTATCAAATTAAAGATCATTATGAAAAGAAAGTCCCGGTATATGTAGATAGCCCGATGGCTCTTGAAGCTACGAAAGCTTTTATGAAAAATAGTGATTTATTTAATCAAAAGGCTAAGGATTATATTTCCAGTGGGGATAATGTTTTTGAATTCGAAAACTTACACTACGTAAAAAACATTGATGAATCAAAGATGCTGAATAACGTAAAGTTTCCAAGAGTAATCATATCTTCAAGCGGAATGGCTACAGCAGGAAGAGTTCGTCACCACTTAAAGCATAATTTATGGGATGAAAAAAATGCCGTTGTTTTTGTTGGTTACCAAGCAGAAGGATCACTTGGAAGAATTTTGTTAGATGGAATAGATGAAGTAAAACTATTCGGAGAAACAATAAAAGTCAATGCCGAAATATATAATTTAGGAGGTTTTTCTGGTCATGCTGACCAAAATAACTTACTAGATTTTGTTGGAAACATGAAAACAAAACCTAAAAAAATATTCATAACTCATGGTGAATCTGAAGGGGCAGATGCTTTATCTGATTTGTTGAGAGAAAAATATAATATTGATTCTGTGATACCTGAAATTTATTCAACAGAAGAATTTGAAGCTGGAGAATACGATATTGAACAAGAAATATCTACTAATCGTTTAAACAATGATCTGTATGAAGAATTAGAGAAAATAAAACAAAAAGTAGATAGATTATATGAAAACAAAGAATTATTTGATCATAACAACCTGGACTCAGAAGAGTACAATCAACTAAATAATCAACTATTAGATTTAAAGAATAAAATCATGACTATAAACATGATAACCGGCGAATAAGTTCTGATATTTGATGCTTAAGAGCTAGGAGAAAATATGAAAGAGTATTTTTATCAAGAAAATTATGAGACAGATGTGTATTTGTTTCACGAAGGAAATAATAATAAATTGTATAATTTTCTAGGTTCACATATTTATTCCAATGAAGAAGGTAGTTTCACTAGGTTTTTAGTATGGGCACCCAATGCGAAATATGTAAATTTGGTTGGAGATTTCAATGATTGGGATGATTATTCACTCCCATTAAAAAAACTAAATGATGGTGAGATTTGGGAGATATGCCTTAAAGATGTACAAATTTTCGACTCGTATAAATACAGAATCGTAACACAGGATTCAGAAATTTTATACAAAGCTGATCCGTTCGCACTTCACAGTGAATTAAGACCAAAAACGGCAAGCAAGGTTTACGAAATAAATGGTTATAAATGGAATGATAGTAAATGGCTAAAAAGAAGAAAAAAAACTGATAAAATACACAGTCCAATGAGTATATACGAGATTAATCTATCTTCATGGAGAAAACATGGGGAAAATTATCTATCGTATATTCAACTTGCAGATGAACTTGTAAAATATCTCAAGGAAATGAATTATACTCATGTTGAGTTTATGCCATTGATGGAGCATCCATTTGACGGATCATGGGGATATCAACTTACGGGATTTTTTGCAGCTACTTCAAGGTTTGGTTGTCCAAAAGATTTGATGTATTTGATAGATAAATTACATCAAAATGATATCGGCGTAATCATGGACTGGGTTCCAGCACATTTTTGCAAGGATGATTTTGGTTTAAGAAAATTTGATGGGAATAATTTATTTGAAAAATCAAATAAGTATCTTGCTGACAATGATCAATGGGGTACTTTGAACTTTGATTTTTCAAAAAAAGAAGTCGTTAATTTTCTGATATCCTCGGCACTATTTTGGTTTAAGTATTATCATATTGATGGATTAAGAGTAGATGCAGTTGCATATATGATTTATTTGAATTTTTCAGGAAAAGATATCAGAAATGAAGATGGAAGTGTAGAAAATAGAGAAGCTATTGAATTTATTAAAAAATTAAATCAAACAATAAAATCTGAAGTCCCTGGTGTATTTGTGATTGCTGAAGAATCTACTTCTTGGCCAAATGTTACAAAGCCTGTAGAAAAAAATGGGCTTGGGTTTGATTTTAAATGGAACATGGGTTGGATGAATGACATTATAAAATACATGAAACTTGACCCAATTTATCGAAAAAACCATCATAATTTATTAACTTTTTCTATTATGTATGCTTTTAATGAAAATTATATTCTTCCATTTAGTCACGACGAAGTCGTGCATATGAAAAACTCTATGATTGGTAAAATGCCAGGAACTTACGATGAAAAGTTTGATCAAACTAGACTTTTATATTCATTTATGTTTGCTCATCCTGGTAAAAAACTATTGTTCATGGGAAATGATATAGGACAATTTGATGAGTGGAATGAATATAAAGAAGTTACATGGGAAGTTTTAGAATACGAAAAGCATCAAAAACTAAAACGATTCATGAGTGATTTGAATAAATTCTATCAAACAAATGACGAATTTTATGATTTGGACAGCAGTTACTCAGGATTTCAATGGGAAGATGTTAATAATTCAAATGAATCTTTGATAATTTTCGAGAGAATTAACTCGAAGAATGAGAAAATTATTTGCATATTTAATTTTACACCTGTTTTAAGAAAAAATTATCCTGTTGGTGTTGACGATTACGCTCTTTATTCAGTTGTACTTAATTCTTCGATGAAAAAATACGGTGGTAATTTGAATAGAAACAAACCATATTATTCAAAAAATATAAAGCATAATGACAGAGAATTTTCTATTTCAGTTGATATAGAACCATTTTCTGCAATGTTTATTAAGTTAAATAAATTAAGAAATATCAATAAAAAATAGGAGGGCTTATGAAAGCACGAAATAGAGTAGTTGCAATGCTTTTAGCTGGTGGTCAAGGTTCAAGACTCAAAGCTTTGACTAAAAATGTTGCAAAACCAGCAGTTTCTTTTGGCGGAAAATATAGAATAATTGATTTCGCTTTAAGTAACGCTGCAAATTCCGATATTAGAGATGTTGGGATTCTAACTCAGTACAAACCATTCAAATTGAATTCGCATTTAGGAAATGGTTCAAGCTGGGATTTGTCGAGAAATTCAGGTGGGTTAAGGATTTTATCTCCATTTGCTACTGAAAGTGGTGGTAACTGGTATGAAGGTACTGCAAACTCAATTTATGAAAATATGAATTTTTTGGATGAATTAGATGCTGAATATGTGGTTATTTTATCCGGGGATCATATTTACAAGATGGATTACAATAAAATCTTGAAGTATCACAAAGAAAAAAATAGTGAACTTACTATTGCAGTTATGGAAGTTGATTGGAGTGAAGCTAGTAGGTTTGGGATTATGAATACTGATGATAATGGTAAAATTGTAGAGTTTGAAGAAAAACCTGCAAATCCTAAGAGTAATTTGGCTTCAATGGGAATTTATATTTTTAACTGGCACACTTTGAAAAAATATTTGATAGAAGATAATGAAGACAAAAATTCCAAACACGATTTTGGTATGAACATAATCCCTAAAATAATTGATGATGGCTTGAATGTGTTTGCATGGAAATTTGGTGGATATTGGAAAGATGTAGGAACTGTAAGAAGTTATTGGCAAGCAAATCTTGATTTATTAAATCCGGATAATAAACTTGATTTGTACGATACAAGTTGGAGAATTTACACAAAGAATAGAAATCTTCCTCCTCATTATGTCGACGAGGTTGCAACAGTAAAAAAATCTCTAATCAATGAAAATTGCTTGATTTATGGTAATGTCAATAATTCTGTTTTGTTTTCATCTATTACTGTAGAAAAAGATACCGATATTCAAGATTCTGTTATTTTGAGCGATACAGTAATTAAGAAGGGAGCAAAACTATACAATTGTGTGGTTGCAGAATCAATGACTATAGAAGAAAATCAAGTGATTGGTGAAAAAAATTCTGACAAAATTTATTTGGTTAGCGAAGATGGAATTGAAGAGTGCTAGGAGGATATTATGCAAAATTGTATTGGAATTATATACGGTGGAAAAAGTAGGCAAGATTTTGGATATTTAACTAATTCTAGACCTGAATATATGCTTCCTTATGGAGCAAGATACAGAATTATAGATATCGCTTTGAGTAACTTCGCTAATAATGAATTTTCAAACGTTGTTTTATATGGTGGAAAAATCATGCGTTCAACTTTAGATCACTTAGGAAATGGTGAAAGTTACGAATTAAACAGAAGAAGAAATGGACTTGTTATTTTTCCTCCAACTTTTGAAAATGCAGGTAAGGAAATAGTAGCATATAATGAAACTAGAGATTTTTATTTGAGATCTAGTGAAGAAGAGCTGTACTTCTACGATCCTATGGTTATATTTAGGGAAGATTTTTCGGTTTCACATGACAGATTTATCGAAGAAGATTTGGATATATTATTATTCTGTAAAAAAGTTGATAATGCCACTGGATTATACATCGGAGAAACAAGATTAAACTTGGATGATGGAAATCTGATTAGTATAGGAACAAATCAGGGAATTGACGATGAATTTAACTTGATGACAAATATAGGATACATGAAAAAGAAAGTTTTCTTAGATTTAATTCACGATGCAGCTAAAAATTCTAATTCCAATGAATTAATTGATGTTATTATTTCTAATTTAGATAAATTAAAAATAGGCGTGTACATGATTGATGGTTATGTCGAAGTAATTAGAAATTTGACACAATTTTATGATGCGAATTTAAAATTGTTAAATGCTGATATTTACAATAATGTATTTTTCAAAAATGGTCTGTTGCTTACAAAATCAAAAGACGAACCTTCCGCTTTATATGGGGACTCTGCTTCTGTGAAAAATTCTCTAATAGCAAACGGAGTTAAAATTGATGGAAAAGTAGAAAACTCGATTATTTTTAGAGGTGTGGAGATTCAAGAAGGTGCTGTTATTAAAAACTCTGTGATTTTTGAAAGGTCAATTATTGAAAAAAATGCTGTAGTTGTCAATACGATTACAGACAAAGGAGTTCTAATCAAAGAAAATGTAACTGCCGTTGGTAATCCAAATTATCCATATGAACTAAAAAAGAACGCAATTTTGGAAGATAAATAGGGGAATGTAAATGAAGATATTATATTGTGCAGCAGAGGCTGATCCATTTATAAAAACTGGTGGACTTGCAGATGTAGCAGGAACTTTACCAATAGAGATGAAAAAACAAGGCAATGATGTAAAAGTGGTCATCCCTTTGTACAAATTGATAAGTGAAGAATATAGAAATAAATTTAAATTTGAAGGAAGTTTTTATGTAGATTTGGATTTTAAGCATCATTATGTTGGTGTATTTAAATACGTTCATAGAGGTGTAGAATTTTATTTCTTAGATAATGAAGATTATTTCTATAGAGATAATGTTTATGGAGAAAATGATGATTGCGAAAGATTTGTGTTTTTTTCAAAAGCTTGCGTTCAATTGTTACGATACATCGACTTTAATTGTGATATTATCCATTCTAATGATTGGCACACTGCAATGGTCAATGTCTATGCACGAGATTTTGCCAAAGGAGATCCTTTCTATGAGTCAATAAAAACAGTTTTTACGATTCATAATTTAAAATATCAGGGAGTTTTCAGTTCAAATTCTTTGAGGCAAACTGATCTATCTCCGATGTATTTTTCTGAAGATGCATTGAAATTCTACGATGCAATTAATTTTATGAAAGGCGCGATAGTTTTCAGCGATAAAGTCACAACAGTTTCTAAAACTTACGCGGATGAAATAAAATATTCTTTCTTCGGAGAAGGATTAGACGGAGTAATCAGACAATATCACTACAAAATATCTGGAATTACAAATGGAATTGACACGACTATTTGGGATCCTCAAACAGACCCATATTTATTTAAGAATTATTCCTTGAAAAATATCAAAGACAAATCTGTAAATAAAAAAGCACTACAAAGGATGTATGGCTTAGAAGAAAAGGACGTTCCAGTGTTTGCAATGGTAACTAGATTAGTTGAAAACAAAGGCTTAGAGCTTGTTAGATACATCATGGATGAGTTTTTGACAACAGAAGATGTTCAAGTGATAATTTTGGGAACAGGAGAATATTCTTATGAAGAAATGTTCAAATACTATGAATGGAAATTTCCAGATAAATTAAAGGCTAATATTTATTATAATAACGAAGAGTCACACAAAATATACGCTGGAGCAGATTTTTTGATGATGCCATCAGTATTTGAACCTTGTGGAATATCTCAATTAATTGCAATGAGATATGGAACTATTCCTGTAGTACGTGAAACTGGAGGATTGAGAGATACAGTTCAATCATTTAATGAATTCACCAAAGAAGGCAATGGATTTTCGTTTACTAATATAAATGCACACGACTTTTTGTATACATTACGAAGAGCAATATCTTTTTATTACAATGATGATTTTAAAGTAATTCAAGAACACGCAATGAATTCTAAAAATGATTGGGAACAATCAGCAAAGGAATTCATTAAACTTTACGAGGAGCTAATTAAATGATAGCTATTTTAGAAGAACAACTAAGAAAATTATTGACAGTTAAATTATCATATAATTCATTGGTTGATCTTCAAAGTGCAAGTGTACTTGAAATCAGAATTGCTTTAAATGATGTCATAAAAGACATTATTTCTGAAAATTATAATGATATTTATAGAGACAAAACACAGAGATTCTACATTGTTTCATTTGAATTAATGCTAGAAAATTTGTTTCAACATTATATAGAAAAACTTAATTTGAAAAAATCTATCCAACACATTCTAGGTGAAAAATATGAGGATGTAGTAAATTTCGAAAATGATTTACACTTGGGGCAAAGTTATATAGGAAGATTTTCAGTTGATTTGTTTGAGAGAATTAGTAACCAAGGTAAGTTTTGCAAGGCATATTCTATTTTCTACAAAAATTCTCAATTCAAACAGAAAATAGTAGAAGATAATCAAATCGAAACGACGTTTCACGGGCCGAAAACCAGCGTTGTTTTCAAAAGGTTAAATGAATATGATTTGGAAATAGAAAATAATAGAGTAAAATCACAAATTCACGACATTCCTTATTTAGGAAACAACGTTAGTTTTGTAAGATTATTTGTACCAAAAGCAAATCCTAATCTTAATTATGAGAATTTTATATGTGGGAAATTAGAAGACATTTACAGTCAAGAAAATAAACTCAACTCAATTCGACAATTTGTTTATACTCCAGAAATTAATGAATTTGGGAAATATGTTAAATTTCTGCAACAAAAATTTTTATCGGAATCTATAATAGAGGATATTTTTAATGATGAGCTAAAGATTTTTAATAAAACGAACGAAATAGAAGAACATATTCAAATAAACATAATTGAAACTAACATGGCTTTGGTGATAATTCAGTTTATGCAAAAGTTCATGGACTTAGGATTTGATTTTGAACAAAGTTTTAAAAAGTGCACAAAAATTTTTCGATACTATAACATCAATTTACACAGAGAATCATTTGAAAAAATGGATTTGAATTATTTGTATCAAAATGAAAGCATGAAGAATATTATTCAACAATTAAATGAAAAAGCTTTAATGAACGGTTTTCCAGAAATTATTCAAGGAAATTATTTGGATTGTTTTAATATACTAGCTTTTATGTCCAAAAAAATTAGCGTTGGATCTGAATATCAGAAAAGATTTTTGTCAAAAAGCGAATTTGTTAATATTAATGAAAATATTGCGAGAAAAATATCAGTAGAAACTTATGGATTTAACGAAAACTTATTTGGGAATGATATTCAAAAGGAAAACTTGTTTGAAGAAAAATTAATTTACAAGAAAAATTTAATTACAAAATACAACTTAAAAAATGTGAATGCGAAAAGTATTTTTAATATGCAACTAACGGATTTTCACGAAGGAAAAAGACAAGTGATGAATGTTTTGTATATCTTGTATTTGTATCTAAAACTAAAAGATAACGTTAACGTAACAATTACTTCGACAACATTTTTTATAGGAGGCATGAGTTCATTTGATTATCTGTTTTGTAAGAAAACTATTAGCTTATGCGCTGGATTGTCAAAAATAATAAATTCAGATAAATATATACAAGAAAAAATTAAACTTGTTTTTGTAGAGAATATTATGTTAGACCAAGTTCCAGATTTTGCTAAAGCTTGCGATGTTTTTAATTATATACCTTACAAAAACTTTGATGTTTCTAACACTTATCCTTACGCTTTCATGAATAACGCAGCAATAATAGTCGCTAGTGACAATAGCGTTTATCAAAATGTGTATCAAATAGATAATAATTCAGGAGTTTTCAAATTTGATGAAGGTAGATTGGAAGTTAACGAATCTACTGCAATGAATTTCATTTTACAAAATATTGATAAATTGAAAAATCAAAAAGTTATTGATGAATTTTTTGTGATTTTGAACTTAATAAAGAAGTACGACGACAGTTTTAATGTTATAAAATCATTGGATAATTTTGTAGAATTGAATGATACAATTCAAAAAATGTACTTGGATGAATGTAAATGGAATGAAAAAGTGATTAGAAATATTAAAATATCGAAAAAGTTTGGTATTGATTATATAAATAGTTTGGGAGTTATGAATGTATGAGTTAGGATTTAATTACAATAAAGATTATACAGTTTTTAATCTTTTTGCTCCTGAAATAAATAATGTCAAATTATTATTGTACGAAAATTACGATGATGTAAGATACACTTCAATTGATATGAAAAAAGTTGGAGAATACTTCGAAGTCAAAGTTGAAGGGAATTTAGATGGGGTTTACTATAAGTATCAAATTGATGATAAGTATGAAATTGTAGATCCGTTTTGTAAAGCTTGTTCAATCAACAGCCTAAAATCTTGTGTAGTTGATTTGCAATCTACAAATCCTAAAGGGTTTCAAGATGAAAAATATGAAGTATCAAATAGAAATGATGCTATAATTTATGAATTATCTGTTAAAGACTTTTCTTCTGATTCATCAAGCGAAGTCCAAGAAAACTTACGAGGAAAATTTTTGGGATTAGTTTCGGACAATGATGTTTCGGGAATAAATCACCTGAAAGATTTACGAATTACACATGTTCATTTGATGCCTGTGTTTGATTTTGTAGGTGTTGATGAGAGAAATTCAGAAAATTATGCACAAGATAATTACAATTGGGGATACAATCCAGAAAATTATAATTGTATTGAGGGAAGTTTTTCCACTGAACCAGAAAATCCCAAGAATAGAATTATTGAATTCAAAAAAATGATTCAAGCATTACATGCAAATAATATCGGGGTGATCTTGGATGTCGTATATAATCACACTTTTAGGAATAAATCTCATCCTTTTAATCTGATTTATCCTCGTTTTTATAGACGTGATGAAAATAGTGATTTTACAAATGGTTCAGGAGTCGGAAATGAATTAAATACTGAGGATGAGTTCGTTAGGAATTTCATAATTGATAGCTTACTTTACTATCAAAAAGAGTTTCACATCGATGGATTTAGATTTGATTTGATGGCACTAATTGATTTAAAAACAACTTACGAAATTGTAAAAAAATTAAGACGAAAAGATGAAAATGTTATAATTTACGGAGAGCCTTGGATTGCAGATGATTCTCCATTATCAAAAGATAAAAGGACGACTTTTGGTTTGCAAAAAGGCAAGGATTTTGCGTTTTTCAATCCATTTTTTAGAAATGCAATAAAGGGCGATAATGATGATAGTTCCATCGGTTTTGTACAAGGAAATATGGACAAAGGTAGTTTGGAAGCGGGAATTTGCGGATCTGTTTATTATAACCAAAAAATTCAAGGCTTTTGCAAAAACACAAATGAAACCATAAACTACTTTAATTCTCATGATAATTTGATTCTTCAAGATAAATTACTTAAAACAAATGCAGATATTAAGACTTCCACTAAACTTTGTTTTGATTTAATAATGTTCAGTCAGGGCATTCCTTTTTTTCACTGTGGGAATGAATTTTTGATAAGTAAATCGCTATTCAAAAACACCTACAATTTGCCTTTAGAGGTTAATGCAGTAGATTGGAAATTAAAAAAAGATAATGAAGAAGTTTACCAATATGTAAAATCGCTAATCGAATTTAGGAAAATGCATTCGGAATTTAGTATAATAAAAGATGAAGAAATAAGAAAAAGAATTAAATTTTACGATGTAAATGATTATTGCATAAGTTTTAGTATTCAAAATGATGTTGGCTTTCTTTTGATTTTTATTAACTCTGGAGATAAATTTGAATTTGACTTGAACGATTATTTTAGTGGTTTTAAAAAGTGTACTAAAGTTTTTCAAGACAAGATAGTTAAACAAGAAATAACTGATGATTTAATTTTGATTGATGCGAGAAAAAGCGGGGTGTATTCTTTAAGTATGGAGTAATAATGAAAAATATCAGATATGAACTTAAAGACGTAGATAAAATTTTAAATATCGAAGGGTTTTATGGTGGTGATCAACAATGGTTTGAAGATATTTTGCATTCGAAATATCTAACGAAAAAAGCTTGTTCAGTAATAGCCATCACAAATTTTTTTATTTATATTGCAAAGACCAAGAAAGAATACTCTAAGTTGGTTCCAGAAAATTTTATAGCAACTACAATATCGAAAACTGATTATATAAAATTTGCAGATAAGATTTCTACATTTGTTAAGCCCAAAATATACGGTGTACCTTTTTTGTTTCCGATGAATAATGGTATTAGAAAGTACGCTAAGAAAAACGGTATGAGCTTGGTAGCACAAAATTATAATTTTACTTGGAAAATCAGAAACATCGTAACATACATTATTGGTGCAATAGCAAATGGATATCCAGTTTTGATGCTTACTTTAAATCACAAAAATCCCGATGTAAAATTTCATTGGGTAACTATTACAGCGATTTATTACGATGAAAGCTGGAAGATAGAATGTTCAAATTGGGGCGAGAAGAGAGTATATGATTTAGAAAAATGGTTTAAAGAAAAATCTTTGTATAAAGGTTTAATTTATTATCAATAGGAGGTTTTTATGGATTATTTAAAAGTATATAATGAGTGGTTAAACGATGAGTCTTACGACGAAGAAACAAGACAAGAATTGATGTCAATAAAAGATAATGATGAAGAAATAAAAGATAGATTTTACAAATCATTAGAATTTGGTACTGCGGGATTAAGAGGAAAAATCGGAGCTGGTACTAATAGAATGAATAAATACAACATAATGAAAACAACTCAAGCTCTTGCTGATACTATCAAAAATTACGGTGACGAAGCAATTAAAAGAGGTGTTAGCATTAGCTATGATGTTAGAAAGTTTTCAAAAGAATTTGCTGAAATTTCAGCAAATGTATTAGCGTCTAATGGAATAAAGGTTTATTTGTCTGATGATATTAGACCAACACCAATGTTGTCTTACTCAATCAGAAAATTCAATTGTATTTCAGGAATTATGATTACTGCTTCTCATAATCCAAAAGAATACAATGGATACAAGGCTTATTGGGAAGAAGGAAGTCAAATTCTAGAAGATAAAGCAAATGAAATATTAGGTAATTTAGACAAGATTGACAGTTTTACAGAAGTTAAAATAGGAGATTTCGAAAAACTAATAGCTGAAGGTAAGATAGAATATTTTGGAGAAAATCTTGATAAGGATTATTTTGAAGATGTATTAAGTCTTACTATAAATGATGAAAACATAGACAAGGATGTTAAAATCGTCTACACTCCATTGAATGGAACTGGAAATAGATTTGTTAGACATATTCTAGATGTAAGAGGATTCAAAAATGTTTATGTTGTAAAAGAACAAGAACATCCAGATAGTAATTTTACGACTGTTCCATATCCTAACCCCGAAAACCCAGAAGCGTTTGAATATGCAATTAATCTTGGAAAAGAAGTAGGAGCTGATTTATTATTGGCAACAGATCCAGATGCAGATAGAACTGCTGTAGAAGTTTTTGATGATGGAGAATACGTGTTCTTAGATGGTAATAAAATTGGAGCTTTGTTGACAAATTATATTTTAAGTCAAAGATACGAAAAACACGATTTACCAGAAAATCCAGCAGTAGTAAAATCGATAGTAACGGGAGATTTGTCGGCCAAAATCGCTAAAAAATACGGCGTTGAAATGATTGAAACCCTAACAGGATTTAAAAATGTTTGCGGAAAAGCAAACGAATACGAAAAAACTGGCGAAAAATCTTGGGTATTTGGATATGAAGAAAGTATCGGATATTCTTATGGAACTTTTGTGAGAGATAAGGATGCTGTAAGTTCTTCAATGATGATTTCAGAAATGTTAGCTTTCTACAAAAAACAAAACAAGACATTGATTGATGTATTAAATGATTTGTATGAAGAATTTGGATATCATGAAAACTCACTTTCTTCTGTTGTTTTAGAAGGATTGGATGGCCAAGAAAAAATCGGAAGAATTATGGAAGAATTCCGACACAATCCTATCGAAAAAATTGGGGAAACAAATTTGATTGAAACAAAAGATTATGATGTAAATTATGAAGATTACAATACTCCAAGGTCAAATGTTTTAAAGTATTACTATGATGATGGATCATGGTATGCGTTAAGACCTTCTGGAACTGAGCCAAAAATCAAATTATATATTTATTCTATTGCAGATTCTAAAGAAAAAGCTGAACAAAAAGTTTTGGACATTGAAAAAACAGCAAAAGAAAAAATGATGAACGTAAAATAATTTCTAAATATCACTTATTCCTAAATCTTGGGGTAAGTGATATTTTTTAAATTGGAAGATATTGAGATTTTTTGATATTGTATGTATAATATACTATATTAAATTCTAGGAGAGAAAAATGAGAAAACTTGAAGAGAGAATTATGAAAGATGGCACAGTATTGCCGGGAAATATATTGAAGGTAGACAGGTTCATTAATCACATGATTGACCCTGTTCTTTTTGAAGATTTAGCAAATGAGTTTTATGAAAAATTTAAGGATAAAAAAATCAACAAAATACTGACAATTGAAGTTAGCGGCATTGCTATCGCATACGCTTGTGGAATTAGATTTAACTGCCCAGTTGTATTTGCGAAGAAAACAAGCTCAAAAACATTGGGTGATAACTGCTACAGAACAGAAGTGTTTAGTTTTACAAAAAATAGAAGTTATGAAGTTATGGTTTCTAAGGAATATTTGGATGAAAATGACCGTGTTCTATTAATTGATGATTTTTTGGCAAATGGAAAAGCCTTGGAAGGTTTGATAGATATTTGTTCGCAAGCAAATGCACATGTTGAAGGAATAGGAATCTTAATCGAAAAAGTTTTTCAAAAGGGTGGAGATAATTTAAGAAAACAAGGTTACACAATAGAATCGTTGGCAAGAATAAAAGGCTTTACTGATGATTCTGTTATATTTGAAGATTAATTTTGACAAATTGTAACTTTATTTTTCATTTATTAAGTCAAAAATATGATATATTAGATTAGGATAAAATGAGAAAGGATGAAAACCTGTGAAATACATTATTGACATATTGGATGCATTCTTTTCTATACAAATTACTCCAAATTTAAAATTATACAATTTAATTTCTATGTTTTTTAAATATTTGTTTGTAATAATTATTTACTATTTTATTTTCAACATAATCAAGATGATTTATTTGGACATAAAAGGTACAAACAATATGAACTACAGTTCAAATACTTATTTAAAACTAATAAATAGAAAAGAAAATTTGCCTTTTAAAATACAAGAGCATTATTTTATAGGAAGAACTGCGACTATAGGAAGAGACGACAGCAATCAAGTTGCATTAAAAGATAGATTCATATCTAAGAGACATGCACGTATTTACAAAGAAAAGAATAATTATTATATAGAGGATTTAAATTCTGCAAATGGAACTTTTTTAAATGGCAATAAATTAGTAAATTCTGCCAGACTTAACGACAAAGATTTGATAGATATCGGACAAATTGAATTTATGTTTGTAAATGGTGACAAAGATGCAAACTAAACGTAAAAAAAATAGCAGATTTAAAGAATTTATCGATAATTTGAAACCAATGCGTGTGAATAGTAAGATGATAAAACCTGTTTATTTAATATTGCTGTTTAACATATTTGGTTTTTTCTTAGCTTTAGGATCGAACGAAAAAGGATTAGACTCAAAAGCTTTAGTTTATTTTCTGTTTGCTACAATTTTAATGTTTTTGGCAAATAAATACGTAACCAAAATCACTAAAGGTGACGGCTATATATTGCAGATAGCTTGCATGCTTTTTAGTATTGGTATAATCATGATTTACAGACTTAATCCATATGAAGGATTAAAACAAATTATGTGGTTTACTATTGGAATATTGCTATTTTTTGGTACATTTTTTATTTTAAAGAGTTACAATAAATGGTACAAATTTACGGCGTTTTATCTGATAGGTTGCATACTAATGTTTTTAATAACACTTGTACTTGCACAAGACAAATACGGTGCTAGAAACTGGGTTAGTATTTTTGGGATTGGATTTCAGCCATCAGAAATTACTAAAATATTGTATGTGTTCTTCTTGGCTAGCTATGATTATAATACTGATATGTTAGATAAAATAAAATTAGACTCTGCACATAAATATAAAAAATATTTACCTATAATAAAAAGATATTTCTTGATGATTGTCGTTTATTTATTCATTGGAATGTTTTTCTTGCAAAAAGATTTGGGAACTGCGATGATTTTCTACGGTTTGTTCTTAGTATATCAAATAGTAAATCAAGAAGATATCAAATTAATTTTGTTGAATTTATTAATAGCAATAGCAGGAGCTGTAGCTGCGTATATGCTTTTTTCACATATAAGGATAAGAGTTTCTACTTGGCTTGACCCTTGGAAAAATATCGATGGAATAGGATATCAAATAACGCAAGCTTTATTTGCGATTGCAAGTGGTGGATTTTTTGGGACAGGACTTGGTCTAGGAAGACCAGATGTTGTTCCGGTAGTTACAAGTGATTTCATATTTGCAGCGATTTGCGAAGAAATGGGAACTTTTACAGGAATGGGCGTAATAATGTTGTTCTTGATTTTGATTTATAGAGGGATGAAGATTTCTTTGTATCAATCAAATAAATTTTACAAGATTGTGGCTCTAGGAATTTCAGTTATTTTTGCAATACAAGGGTTGGTAATGTTCGGGGGAGTAATGAAGTTGGTTCCTTTGACAGGGATTACAATACCTTTTGTAAGTTATGGAGGAACTTCAATGGCTATGTCGTTCATATGCCTTGCAATTTTACAATTCTGCTCAACTGATCAAGGAGAGGAAGATATTTATGCAAAATAAAATGAACAAGAGGATTATTGTGGTTTTATCTTTCTTGATGACTTTATTTGTTTTATTGGTATTGTATTTAACTTATTTTCAAATTGTTAAAGCCGACAAAATTGCAAATAACGAATATAATAAAAGATTGTGGGTTGATGAGGATAAGGTCGAACGTGGTACTATTTATGATAGAGACAAAAATGTTTTGGTAGAAACAAAAAAAGATCAATCGGGTAAGAATTATAGATTTTTCGATTATGCAGATATATATGGAAATATAACAGGATATAATTCAAAAACTTACGGTACAGCTGGTCTTGAAAAATCATACATGAAGCAATTGTTAAACATAAACAAGGACACACCTTTATCTCAGTTGAGAAACATTGTAAGTTCAAAAAATAATAAAGGTAATGATTTGGTACTGACAACTAATTCTACATTACAAAAATTGGCGTATAATTTATTAGATGGGAAAAAAGGATCTGTTGTATTGATGAATCCAACAACTGGAGAAGTTTATGCTATGGCAACTTGTCCATCTTACAATCCAAATGACGTTTCAACTCAATGGCAAGAACTTTTAAACAAAGAGTCTTCTCCATTGTTGAATCGTGCCACACAAGGAATGTATACTCCTGGATCTATTTTTAAGATAATAACAGGTAATGCAATATTAGAAAATGAAGATAAAGTTGATAAATATGTAGAAGATAATACCGGTACAATTGAATTCAACAAATACACAATTTCTAACAATAATGGTGCGGTGTTCGGTGAGACTGATTTGCGAAAAGCTCTTGAAAAATCTTCTAATGTTTATTTTGCATCTCAAGGTGTAAAATTAGGAAATAAAATTTTGGAAGATAATGCTTCTAAGTTTATGCTTGGCAAGAAAATTCCTTTTGATTTGCCAGTTGCAGTAAGTGTCAATGGATATACAAAAACAAAAAGTAACGCTGATATTGCTACTACAAGTTTCGGACAAGGAGAAACTTTAGTAACACCATTAAATATGGCGATGGCGATGAGTGCAGTTGCAAATAATGGTGAAATGATGAAACCATATTTGGTAAGTCAAATCATCGATTCAGAAGGAAAAGTAATAAAAGAAACAAAGCCTGAATTGTTGTCTGAAGTTGGTAACAAAAAAAATATGGAATTACTAAAAGATTATCTAAGAACTACTGCTGAAAGTTATGACACACTAAATGTAAGTACGTCAGTAATTGCAAAATCAGGTACAGCTGAAATCAAAGACAAAACAAGTACGCATGCTTGGTTTGTTGCAGCGGCTCCTGCAAAGAAACCAAAATTTGCGATAGCGGTTATTTTGGAAGATGATAACTCTTATGGAGTTAGAACTGCAGGACCTATAGCTTCAAAAATGCTTAATGCGGCAATAAATGAATTAGGTTTAGAAAAATAAAAATAAAACATGGATTAACAATGCTTGTACATTGTAATCCATGTTTTTTGATTTTGATGACTTTAGTCAGTTGAGTTCGCTTGCGAACGAAACAATAAACTACCCGC
>NZ_JBKWZF010000014.1:0-15891 GCF_046991905.1 Finegoldia sp.
AAATTCTTTTAAATTATTCATAATCCCTCAACTCAAATAGTTCTTCTAAAAATTTTGCCAATCCGTCTTCTTCGTTTGTGTATTGTGTTATGATGTCAGCTTGTTGTTTCAAAATATCGTCGGAGTTTTTCATTGCAACTCCAAGCCCACTGTTTACGACCATCTCCAAATCGTTGTGTGCATCGCCAATCGCAACCACCTCATCGTTTTTTATCCCAAAATGTTCAAGCAGCGCAATCGCCCTTTTGTACTTGTCCGTGTTAACGTTTTGCACTTCAAGCATTCTGATGTTTTGTGGGAAATATTTCGTGTGAATGTGATATGTGACATGTGGATTATTCTTGATAGTATCCACGATTTTAAGAATGTGATTTTTCGCAGATATCATAATCATGCTCACACAATCATTAATCGGTAAATTCCTCTCAGATATCGTCATAATCTCACTCTCATCACCCACGCTGTCCACATAATATTTCTTGTCATCTTCATCTTGAATGAGTAATGAGCATTTATTTTCCACAAAAAAATACGGTCTTATCCCATACTCTTTTGATAGAGCACTAAGCTTATCCACCACATTAGAATCCAACATCAAATCCTCATCCATTGCAATATTGGAGCTACTGTAGATAATAGCTCCATTATTTGCAAGGATTATTTTGTCAAAATCTAATTTTTCGGTCAATTGCTTAGCTCTGGATAGACCTCTTCCTGTCGCAATAATAATCTTTATTCCTTTATTATAAAGGTTTTGTAAAATCTGATAACTAAAATCAGTAATTTTTTTATCGTCTGTCAGAAGAGTTCCGTCCAGATCAATCATAACAGCCTTGAAATTATTCTTCATCTTCTCCATCAAAATCTACGAAAAGAGATTCGAATGTTTCTTTTGCTTTTTCGTATTCAGCATCGTCTTCGATAACATCCAAGTTTGCTTCTTCTTCGTTGATTTCTTCGTATTTGTAAATCATAATTTCGTTGTCTTCTTCAGATAAAAGTGCGATGTAATCACTGTCATATCCTTCAACTTCGAATACTCCAAGAATACCGCATTCGATTTCGCCACCATCTTCTAATGTTAGTACAATTGTATCTAACTCTTCTTCATACATTTCTTCGTTTTCTAAATTTCTTTCGTCACTCATTTTTATCCTCCATTTTTATAATGATTCTACCAATTTCTTCAAGAATTCGTACACTCTAGCAGTGGATTCTAAATCCAAAGTTTCTTTTGGTGTGTGAACTCCAGTCATATCAGGACCTATGGAAATCATATCCATGTCCGGATATTTCTTTGAAAATACTGCACATTCAAGTCCTGCGTGAATTACATTCACTTGCATTTCTTTTCCTGTGACTTCCTTGTAAACTTTCAAACATTTGTCTCTTAGTTCGCTATCTTCTCGGTATTCCCAAGGTTCGTAGAATCCTTCAGATTTAACTATTCCATTGTTTGATTTTGTTGTATTTGTAATCAAATCCTCAACCTCTTTGATTTTATCCAAAACTGAGGATCTGATAGATACCATGAACACGAATTTGTCATCTTCTGTTTTTGCGATTGATTGGTTAAGAGAAGTTTCCACCAAATCATCGTTTCCTTTTACCATTGCCATAACGCCGTTTGGGATTGTTGTTAAGAAATTCAAGATGTGTTCTGTAGATTGTTCATCCATAGGAGTAGATTTGTCTACTTGTTCAACCTTAAATTCCATTTTTTCTTCTACTTGTTTGAATCCATCTACGTTTATTTCTTCGTCTTTGATTTCATCTTCACTTGCAATTACAAGTTCACAATTTCTTGGGATTGCGTTGTGTTTTGTACCACCATTTAATGATACAATTCTCAAATTGTGACGAGTTGACAATTCTTTAAGGATTTGGACTGTGGATTCAATAGCATTAAGGTGATTTTTGTTGATGTCTTGACCACTGTGACCACCTCTGAAACCATTGATAGATATTTTGTAGAAGAATTTTCCAAAATCTTCACGTTTGATTTCAAATTCAGAATTCAATGTGTTTCCACCAGCGCAACCACAAGTCATGATTCCTTCTTCTTCGCTGTCAACGTTGATAAGGTATTTGCCTTTTAAGAAATCTTCGCTTACGGCATTCGCACCGATAAGTCCAACTTCTTCGTTTGTCGTAATCATCAATTCCAAATCAGGATGTGACAAGTTTTCATCTTGCAAAATAGCAAATCCCATTGCGATTGCTATTCCATTGTCAGCTCCAAGTGTTGTTTTGTTGGCAGTTAACTTGCCATCTTTTTCGATAAATTCTATCGGATCTTTGGTGAAATCATGATTGCTGTCATCTTCTTTTTCGCAAACCATGTCCATGTGACCTTGCAAAATAACTCCTGGATGACCTTTTTTATCTTCTGTTGCAGGCTTTCTGATTACGATGTTTAATTCATCGTCCACATCGTAGTCAAGCCCTAGTTGTTTTGCTTTATTTACTAAGTATTCGTTAATTCTTTTTTGATCAAATGAACAACGAGGAACATTCGACAACTCTCTAAAATTTTCCAATACTATATTTTTCATTTAATTACACCTCAAGATTTATATACCCAATAAATTAATAAAACTCACAAAAATTTTTGATTTTAATTGTGGCTCAAATACGCATTTATGAATTTATCCAAATCCCCGTCTAAGACGTCTTGGACTTGTGAGCTTTCACAGTTTGTCCTGTGGTCTTTTACTAATGTGTATGGTTGAAATACGTAGGATCTGATTTGTGAGCCCCACGCTATTTGGTTGTACTTTCCTTGAATGTCTTCGATTTTTTCGCGTTTTTCTTCTTCTTTTATCATGATTAATTTTGCGATAAGCATATCCATAGCGTATTTTCTGTTAGCTATTTGTGATCTTTCTGTTTGACATTGGACTGTGACTCCTGTTGGAATGTGTGTGATTCTGACTGCGGAGTCTGTCATGTTGACGTGTTGTCCTCCTGCTCCCGATGCTCTGTAGGTGTCAATCTTCAAATCCTTGTCGTCGATTTGAATGTCGTGATTGTCCTTGATTTCTGGGAATACGTCCACTGATGCAAATGATGTGTGGCGGCGTTTTTGTTGGTCAAACGGAGAAATCCTGACAAGTCTGTGGACTCCTTTTTCGCTTTTCAAAAATCCATACGCGTTGATTCCTTGCACGATTAGTGATACGGATTTGATGCCGCCTTCTGTGTCTTGGTTGTAGTCGGTGATTTTGTAGGAATATTTTTTGTCCGCAATCCACCTTGTGTACATTCTAAGTAGCATTTCAGCCCAATCTTGGGCTTCAGTCCCACCTGCACCTGCGTGTATTGACAATATCGCATTATTTCTGTCGTATTCTCCCACCAACAGTGTTTTGATTTTGAACTCTTCAACGTTTTTCTCCAAATTTTTCAAAGTTTTAGAGATTTCCTTATCGTATTCTTCGGTGTTGTCTTCCTTGCTGATTTCGAGCATCATTCTGACTTCTTCGATTTTTTCTTCGATATTATCGTAGTTTTCGACATCGTCTTTTATGGAGTTTAATTCGTCGAAAATTTCTTGTGCTTTATCGCTGTCATCCCAAAAACCAGACTTCAATGTTTCTTGTTGCAATTCATCTAATTTTTTTCTTAAATTGTCTAAGTCAAAGAGACTCCTTTATTTCTTTTAGATTTTGAGATAAACTTTCTATTTTTTCGTTAATTAAAAATACGTCCATTTTTATCCTCCAATTGCATATATTTTTTGAACAAAAAAGGAGGATTTCTCCTCCTTGATAATTTGTATTTGTTTTTGTAATAGTGGTCTGGTGTGCTAAGTCGTTCGACTGTTAACATCAAACATTATAGCACGGATATCTACCCTTTCGTGTTTTAAGAAGTATTTATTCTTATGCTAAGAATATCATACGGAAAAAATTGTTCTGATTTTAAATTGAAGAGCTCCGTCTAAAAATCGGACTGCCCGAGCTTTAGCGAGGCTTGCGATTTTAGGAGCTCGAAATTATGAAATCATCAATTTTTGTAGTCAGATATTCGTGCATAAGGATAATTTACTTCGCCTCTCCTTAGCTATAAATGTTTGATGTCCAATAATCAAAACCAAACATTTCGCCTAGGGCTTTTCCACTATTTATTTTTATCTGTTTTTACCACAGCAGTTTTTGTATTTCTTGCCACTTCCGCATGGGCATGGATCGTTTCTACCGATTTTCTTACCTTTAACTACTGGTTTGTTGATTTCTTCTTCTCCACCTGTTGCAGAAGTTTCGTGAGCTACTTGTTTTCTTTCGATTTCTTCAACTGGTTGAACGTTGAACATTCCTCTAACTGTGTCTTCTTTGATAGAGTGGTTCATATCTTCAAACATTTCGAAACCTTCGTTGTTGTAAGCTCTTACTGGGTCTTGTTGACCGAATGCTCTTAGGCCGATACCTTGACGCAATTGATCCATCGCATCAATGTGATCCATCCATTTTCTATCTACAACCATAAGAAGAATTACTCGTTCGATTTCTCTGAATTTTTCTTTGCCGATGGCTTCTTCTTTTGCATTGTAAACTTCCAACGCTTTTTGAATTACATAATCTGTGAAAGTTTTCTTGTTGTAGCTGTTGAGTCTTGTCAAATCCAAAGTTCCTTCTGGAATGAATGTGTTAAGATATGTCATCAACGCTTCCATTTCCCAATGTTCTGTGTTTTGGTCTTGGCAATATGTGTTAATTGCATTTGCAATTATATCCTTAATCATAGCAACGATAGATTCGTGCATGTCTTCACCGTCAAGCACTTTATCTCTTTCATTATAAATTACTTTACGTTGCGCATTCATAACGTCGTCGTATTTCAATACGTTCTTTCTGATACCAAAGTTGTTGGATTCAACTTTTGTTTGCGCTCTTTCGATTGCTTTTGTGATTGTTCTAAATTCCATTGGTTCGTCTTCTGGGAACTTGCCAGATTCAGCGTATTTTTGGATAGTTTCTCCACCGAACAATCTCATTAAGTTGTCTCCTAATGATACGAAGAATCTTGATTTACCAGGGTCACCTTGACGACCAGAACGACCACGCAATTGGTTATCGATACGACGTGATTCGTGACGTTCAGTACCGATTATATATAATCCTCCGACTTCGATAACTTTTTTCTTATCTTCGTCAGTCATTTTCTTGTATTTTTTGTATAATTCGTTGTATACATTTCTTGCTGCAACTAATTCTTCGTCTGTGCTTGGCAAGAATGAATCCAAACTTTCGATTACGTATTCGCCGTAACCTTGTTTTTTCATATCGTGTTTTGCTAAGAAATCTGGGTTACCACCTAAAAGAATGTCGGTACCACGACCTGCCATGTTTGTTGCGATAGTAACTTTGTCAAACATACCTGCTTGTGCTACGATTTCTGCTTCACGTTCGTGTTGCTTTGCATTCAATACATCGTGGTTGATTCCGTTTTTCTTCAATAATTTGGACAATTTTTCTGAAACTTCAATTGAAATTGTACCAACTAGAATTGGTTGTCCAGTCTTGTGAATTTCTTTTATTTCTTCAACGATTGCATTGAACTTAGCGTTTTCGTTGATGTAAACTCTGTCTTGTTCGTCAACTCTGGCTACTGGTTTGTTAGTAGGGATTTCAACAACGTCCATCTTGTAGATTTCGTTGAATTCCGCTTCTTCAGTCTTGGCAGTACCAGTCATACCACTTAATTTGTTGTACATTCTGAAGTAGTTTTGGAATGTAACTGTCGCCAAAGTTTTAGATTCGCTCTTAACTTCAACACCTTCTTTTGCTTCTATTGCTTGGTGAAGACCATCAGAATATCTTCTACCTTCCATGATACGACCAGTAAATTCATCAACGATAAGGATTTCGTCATCTTTTACTACGTAATCAATATCGCGTTTCATTGTATTGTTAGCCTTCAAAGCTTGGTTGATGTGGTGAGCTAATTCCATGTTATTAGGGTCAGACAAGTTTTCCACGCCAAAATATTCTTCGGCTTTTTTAGTACCAATTTCTGTAAGACTGGCAGTTTTTCTCTTTTCGTCAACCAAGAAATCAACAGTTTCATCCTTGAATTCACGATCGAAAATATCTGGCTTGTCTTCTTCTGGATCCATAATACGTCCAGTCAAACCATTAGCAAACATATTTGCTCTCATGTACATATCTGTAGATTCGTCGCCTTGACCAGAAATGATAAGTGGAGTTCTAGCTTCATCTATTAAGATAGAGTCAACTTCGTCCACGATTGCAAAGTTAAGACCTCTTTGAACCTTGTCTTTTTTGTAAATAACCATGTTGTCACGCAAATAGTCGAAACCGTATTGGTTATTAGTACCGTAAGTAATGTCACAAGCGTAGTTTTCACGTCTTTCATCATTGTCCAAACCATAAACGATAACGCCTACAGTTAATCCCAAAAATTCGTGAACTTTTCCCATCCATTCCTTATCTCTCTTTGCAAGATAATCATTGACAGTAACCACGTGAACGCCCTTTCCAGAAAGCGCATTCAAATATGCAGGCAAAGTTGCAACCAAAGTTTTACCTTCACCAGTTTTCATTTCTGCAATTCTACCTTGGTGTAGAACAACCCCACCGATTAATTGCACACGATATTGTTTCATACCCAAAACTCTGTAGCTGGCTTCTCTAACTACAGCAAATGCTTCTGGTAAAATATCGTCCAAAGTTTCTCCGTTTTTTAATCTTTCCTTGAATTCAACAGTTTTATGCTTTAATTCATCATCTGATAATTGTTGCATAGACTTATCATATGATTCAATTTTTTTAATAATTGGTTCTATCTTTTTTAGCTCTTTTTTATTAGCTGAGCCAAAAATAGATTCAAATAATCCCATATAAATCTCCTTACTTTAATATCTATAAATACTACCTTTTATTTTAACATTAAAATACATCATTTACAACAAAAACATCAACATTTAAAGGAAATCACTTATAAAATTTTCCAATAAATTACAGACCATATAATTTTGGGTGAAATTTTGTAAAATTATTTTTAATACGCAAATTTTTTTGAAATTATTTTGAAGTATGATCCTCCTGAAATACCTCTGCGTAAATTAATATTCGCTGTGTAATCATTCAGCTTTCAAACAAGCGATAGAAGCTGGAAATATATATTATTTGTATTGCTGTTGTACGTACATTTTGATATAATGATATTATAAAAATATCGGAAAGGTGGTGCTTTATATGGCAGCAAAATCAGCAAATCTTTATGCTCGTATTGAACCGGAGGTAAAGGAAAAGGCAGAAAGTATTTTATCTGCACTTGGTATTCCTGCATCCAGTGCTATTAATATGTTTTATAAACAGATAATTCTTCAGAGAGGACTTCCTTTTGAAGTGAAATTGCCATCTTCTCGTCCTGTAGATATGTCCTTTTTATCAGAAACAGAACTAAACGAAGAGCTTGAGAAAGGATATGCGGATATCAAAGCAGGAAGAACAAGAGAAGCAAACGCAGTTTTTGCAGACATACGTAAGGATTATAACCTATGATTTATAAAATCAAAATTACTGACCAAGCTGATAATGATATTCGTAATATATATGAATATATTGCCTACGAATTACCGTCACCTGAGAACGCCAATCGTCAGCTGAACAGAATTGAAAAGTGTATTATGAGTCTTTACGATATGCCAGAGCGCCATCGTTTTTATGATAGTGAACCGTGGAAAAGTCGTAGACTTCATATTGTTCCGATAGATAATTATTGCATTCTATATATTGTAGATAATGATGATACAACAGTTTCCATCATGCGAGTGATGTATTTAGGTCGTGATATCAATGCTAAGCTTGACAAATACAAGAAATACAAAAAGTAGAGCAAATTAGAATTTGTGAGGTTGATGTAATGATTAGAAATTGCATTAACTGCTGTTTATAATCTTTTCAAAATTTCTTGTTTCATTCTTAACTTTCCTTTTTTATACACATATTCCCGTACCATAAAAGATACGTCAGACCAATTGAAAGCTATAATTATATAATTAATCAAATTAAAAAGGCTAAGAGCATCTCTGCTCTTAGCCTTTTAACTTGCCACCTAAAGACTGTCTAATTTAGTTTTCTAAAATTCCTAATTCAATGAGTCTTTTGTGAGCTCTTGTATTTATTAAAGTATTGAAAATCCTAATTCTTTTGAGTCTTTGCAGAATGTTTTCACTGTATCTAGTGAGTATTCGTTCAAATCTTTTCCCATCAATGAAAGTTTTTTGATGATGGCCGGAGTACATGTGATGATGTCTACTCCCAATTCATTTGCTTGGTAAATGTTGAACACTTCTCTTGGAGATGCCCACAACAATTCGCAACCCTTTTTAGTTTTGCAAATTTCCAAAGCTTCTTTCATGATTGGCATTGGATCAACTCCAGTGTCTGCAATTCTTCCAGCAAATACTGAAACGATGCTAGGCACTCCTTCTGTCAAGTTGTCTACGACTTCTGTTACTTGATCCACTGTAAAGATTGCTGTCACGTTAAGTTTGATTCCTTTTGAACTAAGTTTTTTCAATAATGGAGCAGTTGATGTTCCATCGCTTGTAGTTACTGGAATTTTGACGTAAACATTGTCTCCTAATGAAGAGATTTTGTCTGCTTCTTTTTCCATAGTTTCCAAATCATCTGCAAATACTTCAAATGATACTGGATATTCTGTGATTTCTTCTAAAACTTTCTTGGCAAATTCAACGTAATCTGTGATTCCAGCTTTTTTCATCAAAGATGGATTAGTTGTAAATCCAGTTACTTTTTTTGATGCCAATGATTCTAACATATCTTCTAAGACTGCACCGTCTGAATAAATTTTTGTATTAATTTTCTCCATTTCAACCTCTCTTTTCGTGTAGTTAAATGTGAATTATTGTTCGTTGTTAATTGCTGTATCTTTCTTAGTGATAATTGATGGAGCGATTAACGCTACTAATAAAACTGCGATAATGATATACACTCCGACATTACCCATAGCATTTCCGATTTTTCCTAATAAAATTCCCAAAACTCCGAAGTCAAAATCCCCGAATGTTGTATTGTTAAATCCTAATTGTCCTAAAACTGGAAGTAAGAATGCTGGTAAGAATGCCAAGAATAATCCGTTGATGAATGAACCCACCATAGCTCCTCTTCTACCACCTGTTGCATTACCGTAAATACCAGCAGTTGCACCGCAGAAGAAGTGAGGAACAAGTCCTGGAATAATTAATACTCCACCGATAGCTCCCAAAATAAACATACCGATCAATCCGCCTACAAAACTACATGCAAATCCCAAAATAACTGCTGTTGGTGCGTATGGGAAGAATACTGCACAGTCAACTGCAGGAACAGAGTTTGGAATTAATTTTGTAGCGATACCTTCGAATGCAGGAATTAAATCTGCCAAAATCATTCTAACACCGGCATATACGATTGCTACACCAACTGCGAAGTTTAACGCAGAGATGATTGCAAACAAATATGGGTTTTGTCCGTTAGACATTTTGCCGACGAAATCTGGACCAGCTTTGATGCTTGCGATTAGATAGAACACAATCATTGTCAACGCTGTTGAAATTGTAGTATTTCTCAAGAAACCCCATTTTTCTGGAATTTCGATATCTTCAGTTGATTTGGAATCTTTTCCAACTAATGAACCGATAAAAGCTGACAAATAATATCCCAATGATCCGAAGTGACCAAGTGCGATTTCGTCTCCGTCAGTAGCTTTCAAAGTGTATTTTTGTCCGATTGCTGGAGAGATTGAACTCCAAGCTCCCAATATAAATCCACCAGCCAATACCAAAGCCACGCCCTTAAATCCGATTGCACCTAAAGTTGCTGACAATAGACAAGCCATGAAGAAGCTGTGGTGACCAGTTAAGAAAATGTATTTGTATCTTGTAAATCTTGCTATTAATAAGTTAAAAATAAGTCCTACTAACAAAATTGACATTGTTTCTACGCCCAAAACTTTTTGTGCAACAGATGTGATGGCTTCGTTATTAGGAACAACACCTGTGATGTTGAATCCGTGTTGAATCATTTGACTCAATGGATCCAAGTTAGTCGTGATGACATTTGCACCTGCAGCTAACATTAAATATCCTAAGATTGGACCTAATGTACCAGTCATAACCTTGTGTGCTGGTTTTTTAAGAGCGATAAGACCTACCATCGCGATAAGACCCATCAAAAACGCAGGTTCAGATAAAATATCCTTTATTACGTTTAAAAATCCCATAAATTCCTCCTAAATTTTTATTTGAATTCTTCTAATACAGGAACCAAATCTTCTTCGATTTTTTTCTTGTTAGTGTAGCTTTTAACTATAGCTACTTTTTGATCATCTGAAAAAATTGATTTGAATTCCTTAACAGTTACGAAAAGATCAGCGCCTTTTCCTACAGCTGCGTTAGAATCACAAGATTCAACATTCGCTTCAATTCCCATTTCTTTGCAAATAGTTTCCACCTTCATTTTCAAAAGAAGACTACTTCCAATTCCATTACCACATACAGTAACAATATTAATCATCATTTCCCTCCTCTAATTTTTTATTAATAATATCCAACATTTCGTCCTCAGTTTTTGCATTTATAAGCTCATCTGTAATTTCATCTGAATCCAAAAGCACTGCCAATTGTTGAAGTGCTACAATGTGTGATGAAGAATCCACTGCTGCCAAACAGAACAAAATTCTTACCCAGTTGTCCTCATCCTCTTCTTCGTTTCTAAAATTCACAGGCTCATTTAATTTTGTCAAACTAATAGCCATTTTGTCTACATTGCCGTTTGGTCGTGCGTGAGGAACTGCAATGTTCGGAGCAAGCACAATGTATGGGCCAGCATCCTCAACGCTTTTTATCATGTCTTCTACATATTGTTCGTTAATGTAACCATTGTCCAACAAACTTTTTGCTGCAATTCTTATTGCATCCTTCCAATCATTTGCACGATCTTCAATTCGTATCAATTCTTTTTTTATTAAATCGCTCAAATTATCACCTCTTTACAAAAAAATATTGGTTAACAAAAGTATTGTTAACCTTATTTTACCATATATTCACATTAGATTATATATGCGTTTCAAAAAAATTTGCCAATTTAAAGGATTAAACTGCCAATCGTAATTATCATCGGCAAAGTCACCACTGAAAATATCGTCGATAAACACAAAGCCCTTGATGGAAAATCCGTAGATTTATTAAACATTAAACAGAAAAGCACACTCACTCCTGCAATCGGAGCTGATGCCATCGCCAATGTTGCAACCTTTGCATCTGTATTCATCGGAATAATTAACAAAATTGCAATATAAATCAAAGGAAACAAAATATTTCTGATAAAAGAAACTTCCCACGCCATTTTGTCTTTGTGAAAAGGCTCTGTAATACTCACGAAATTTGCACCTATAATTATCATACTAAGAGGAGTATTCATACTAGCCAAATAATAAACAGGTTTTGTCACAACATTCGGCATTTTATAAATAACCCCGAAGAAAAACAAAACAAATCCCAAAATAGACGAAATAATACAAGGATTTTTTACAACTTTGTTCCATTGAATCTTGCCATTTCCAGTCATTTCGTACAAACCAATTCCATGACTCCACAACAAAATATTGAACACCGCCAAATAAGGAATAGCGAAAAAAGTTCCATCAGCACCAAGCAATGCTTCAATCAAAGGAATCCCCATGAAACCACAATTGCTGTATACAGATGCGAATTTGTATGTACTTATGTTTTCGTTCTTAGAAAATCTATCAAATTTGAACAAAAAATGAGAAATCAAAATAGATGAGCCCATCAAGACCACCGCAGCAAAGGCAGTCATACCAAAATTATTCAAAAGTTCAGGTGTAACAGGCCTGTTAAAAGCGTTGATAATAACACTTGAACCCACCACATACATTACAAAACCAGTCATTTCACGAATGGTTTCTCTGCTGAAAAACCCAGTTCTTGCAAAAATATATCCCATCGCCATGAATACAAACATAATCAAAATCTGCTGTAACGTAACTAAAAAAATAAAAAACCACTCCTTATACCCAATTATTTAATTATACCATCATTGTCAAATTTTTCTAGTAGTATTTTAGGTTGTCGATGTGAAAATGGTTGATTGATTGTGGAAGGTAGTTTCATAAAAAAAGAAAGCAGAAAACCAGTTTGCACGAATATCTAGACTACGAAAATAAATAAAATCATCACTTGTGAACCTAAAATTGTGAACTCGCTGACGCTCAGAAAGCACAATTTTTTAACGGTTCACTTCGCTTGATTTTATGATTATTTTCTCCGTATGATATTCTTAGCAAAACTGGTAATCTGCTTTTATTTCATTACTATGCGAAAACAAAGAAAATCTAAATATTAAAAAAACAAAAACTCGTAAATCGCTCATCAAAAAATCCATCGCATCAATCTTTAAATAAAATTTAATGCGATGGACTACTTTATTGTTAGTTATTTGTTATAAATCTTTCTGCCTAAATTTTCGAATGGAAACATAAATTATTAAACTTATACATACTGCGAATACTCCCAATTGAATCATTATAGTTTCTGGATTTATGATATTATCTGATTTTAAATTAAAATACCCTATGATAAACTTGTCTATTGTTTCCGCTCTGATTAATAGCGATGTAACAACATATAATCCCATTGAACTTAATGTTGCGACTATCGCTCCTTTATCAATGGAAACTAACATCGCAAAGATTACCAAAAAATAAACTTCTAAAAACCCAAACAATATCTGAACTAAAATCTCGAAGTTATCTGTAGTAAACAAATTTCCACTTACAGCATAATTTGTTCCCTTAACAAAGATTAAATAAGCCAAAATATTGAAACCTATATTCGTCATAAAGTAAAAAACTGTCATGCAAATCATAGATATAAATTTCCCGCAGATAAGCTTTTTTCTATCTGCTACAGGAGCTACTTCCAGAATGATTTGACCTTTTTGAATTTCATCTCCTAATATTTTCGATCCAGCATACATTAAAATTATCATTGGAACTCCCAATATGAAATACAATTGCCATATTGAAAACACGTATCTGCATATATCAAATTGACCTTTAAACGCCACAAAACTCCATCCAAATTTAACACCAGCTCCATATAATATCGAAACAAGATTCAATAATAAAATCAACAAGAAAGCCTTGCTCTTTTTAAGCTTGAATAATTCTGCTTTAACTATTTTTTTCATTTTGCACCTCATCAAATAACTTGTTTATAGAATCAGATTCAATTAAAATGTCCTTTATCTCAATATTTTTATCCGCCAATATCTTAAAGGTTTTGTTTAATTGATTTTTATCACTTACAAGTATTTTATTGTCTTTTAAGACAATGTTCTTGTCATTTATTTCTAAGTTTGGTGTTTTGTTTGAAATTTCTATTATAAACATTTTTTCTTTGTTTAAGTTGTGATTTCTTATCTTTTTGTTTTCCAAGAATAAAAACCTATCACATAATTCGTCTATTTCCTTCATTTGATGCGAAGAAATCAGAAGTGCAATCTCTTCTTTTTCAACAATCTCTTTAATAAATTTCTTCACCCCATTTATACCGTTCGGATCAAGTCCAACAAACGGCTCATCTAATATAAGCAACTTCACATCTCCAAGTAGCGCCAAAGTTAGACTTAGTCTTTGTTTCATCCCAAACGAATAATCAGACACCTTTTTCTTGACACCTTTTAGCCCCACAAGTTCTAATAAATAGTTAGCTCTATCCCAAGTTTCTTTTTCATTTTCCAAATTTCTGTAAAGAATTTGAATTTGAATATTTTCCTCTGCTGTTAAATTCTCATAAAGTCTTGTGTCTACTAAAAATCCTATCTTACTCATTAATTCATGTTTATTGCTATAAGATTGATCGTTTAAAAATTTTATCTCGCCACTATCTTTAAAAATAAATCCCAATATCGTCTTCATCAAAGTTGTTTTCCCTGCTCCATTTGCCCCTACTAAACCCACAATCTCTTTAGGTTTAAGACTAAAATTCACATCATCTAAAATCAACACATCTTTGTAAGACTTCCTTAAATTATTAATCTCTAAAATATTTTCCATATAATTCTCCAAAATTTCTATAAAAATAACCCTGTTTTCCCAATAATTCTTCCAAGTTTCCGTTTTCTACAATCTCTCCATCATCCATGCAGATTATTTCATCTGCTTTAACTAAATTATGATAATTAATCTTATGAGTAACCATGACGATGGTTTTGTCTTTCAAATCAAAAATTCTATCCTCTAAAATTTTTGAACTAGTAGAATCAAGAGACGAGTTCAATTCGTCTAATAGAATTACATCTGTATCATTAAGAATTGCTCTTGCAAGACCAATTTTCTTCCTTTCACCACCTGACAAGGTATCCTGCAAGTTTGATTCCTGTTGTATCTTTCTATCCTTTAAATTCTCGAGCAAAGAGAATTCTATCGCTTTATTTATTTCTTCATCAGAATACTCGTTGTATAAGGTAATGTTATTTTTCAATGTATCGTTGAATATAAATGTTTCTTGGGATACAAAAGAAATCATCTGCGATATGTTCTTATGAATTGAGTACTCACTTTCATTTAGGTACAGATTTCCAGAAGTATTTGATAAAATATTTGCCAAAATTTTTAGCAATGTCGATTTACCACTACCGCTATGACCGAGTATTACATATTTTTTATTTTTCTCAATTTTGAGATTTATATTATTCAACGAAAACTCAGAATCATCATTTTTGTAGCACATATTATCTAGTTTTATAGAGTCAAAGGTATTTTCAGTAATATAAAAGTCATTTGCTTTTGTGTAGGTTAGTAAATTTGTTATTTTATCCTTTATTTTACTGGCTCCTTTAATTTCCATAATTGCTGTTGTAGATTCTCCTATTGGACCCATCATCATATTTATGATTTGTGTTATCGCAATAAGACCACCTACTGTTAATTTCCCATTTATTACAAAATATCCTCCTAGAGAAAATGAGATGACTATTATGATGTAGTTGCCTAGACCAATTATCTGTGAATAAAGTCCTAAGCTAGTATTGAATAAGTATAATGACCTTTCCAATTCTTCCAAAGATGCATCAAATTGTTTTAGAATTTTTGATTCTATTCCATAAGTATGTATTAAATCCATCGATTCAAAAACATCTTTAATCTTTTCCAGAAATTTATCTTTATTTTTTGAATACTTCGCACTTAATTCATCTATGTTTTTGCCCAGAAAAACTGGCAATAGTAATATTACAAATGAACAAAAAATCATAATAAAGGCCATTTTTATGTTTAATTTCATTAAATAAACCAAACAAAAGCATATCAATAAGCTATTTTTCAGAAGGTTTAGTATGTTTTCGAAATATTGATTGTCTATTATATTCAAATCAGTTTCAAATACGTTTATCTTCTGAGATGAAGAGCTCTTCATGAAATCTTTATGTTCCATTTTAAAAAAGCTTTTTATGATATCTCTTTTTATTGATTTATGTATATTCTTTTTCAAATTTGCGTTGGATATAACCAACAAATAAGTTAATATGAAGTTTATGATAAATGATATTACCAAAAGCCAAATACTTTGTTTAAATGTCAGAGAGTCTCTGTTTATCATGCTATCCACAATCTTTTGGATGTTTCTCACAATAAAAATACTACATAAGCTTGTCACTATAGAAAGTATTACAATATACAATATCCTTAATTTTTGTGAGTTAAGATATTTTTTCATATACACCTCCATATAAAAATTTGGCATCTTTAATCAGACACCAAATTTAAATATGAATCTTTTAATATTAGTTAAGTATTATTACGCTGACCATTTTTTTCCTGAGTATCCTATAGATC
>NZ_JBKWZF010000014.1:15991-61175 GCF_046991905.1 Finegoldia sp.
CACAAACTACCATTCCTACTGATGCACAACCTGCGTTGTTTTTCTTCAAAAATTTAAATAACATTTTTATCTCCTTATGATAACTCTAATAATTAATTCTTTTGTTTACCGTTTTGTTGTTTTTCAAAATAATCAGATCAATTATGCTGACCATTTTTTTCCTGAATATCCAATAGATCCACAAACTACCATTCCTACTGATGCACAACCTGCGTTGTTTTTCTTCAAAAATTTGAATAACATATCTGTCACCTCCTTCAACCTTTGGATTCTCTAGAAAAATCCAGCTTTAATTTTTTATATGATCATTTAAAATGTCATAAATTTTTTTGTTGGAGCTAAGTCCTGTTAATATATTCCAGTTCACATAAAAATATATTATCTCTTCATTTTTCAGTAATAGTCTTATTGGTCTGGCTGATTTTCCAAAAACCATCCTATTTTGAGTGGCAAAATTCACCGAAGATACCACATCATCATTTTCCAAGGATATATCTTCAATTTCATCAAATTTTATTGTTTTATACCCTTTAAATTCTATGTATTTATCTGACAAAACAAACTCTCCATTGTGTTTAAACAAATTTTTCGCATTAAATCTTGTCATTATATTTTTATTTTCATTACAAATTTCTTCTATTGAAGAAGCAATATATTTGTCCATTAATCTATCCTGTTATTAAATTATTCATAACTTCATCAAAAAACCCATAGTACATTGGGCAGAACGGATCCTTACTTGTTATTTTGTCAGTATACAAGTAAGCTCTTGCTCGACATCCACCACCACATATATATTTGAACTCACATTCTTTGCAGCCATCCATATCGTCTACTTCTACTTTGTATTTTCTTTTGGCATTATGTACAAGCAAACTCATAACGTCTTTTTCCAACAAATTTCCCATTTTGAATTCATCCTCCATTAGCATATGACAAGGATACAAGGATCCATCAGTTCCTACAGAAATCAGTTGTTCTCCTGTTCCACAGTTACATTTTCCTTCAAGGCAATCTTTAAGAGGAACATCTTCCACTTCTATTTCGTTAACTCTATAGTAGTCGACAATTTTTTTGAGATCATCTGTAATCAAAACAAATTCTCTGTTTTCAGCATCAGGTTTTACTGTAAATAAACTAAAACTTATATTTGTGCCTAGTTTTTTCGAAAGTTTAGTGTACTCATTAATGTAATCCACGTTTTTGTGATTAATAGTTGGAAGTATGGATAAAGTAATGTCTAATCCTTTTGCCCTGTCTATAAATTCCATTATTCTATCAAAAATTTTGTCTTCTCTTAGGAACGCTTTGCAATCTGAACTGTAAGTATCCAAAGATACCGAAAGAACGTCAATGTATGGGGCAATTTTTTCTAACATATTAAAATTATGTACAGTACCATTAGTTATTACAATTAAATTATCTGGTTTTAGTTCTGTTTTGATGAGTTCTAGTATTTTATCCAAATCTTTTCGTATCATTGGCTCTCCGCCAGATATAATAATATTTTCTAGATTTAAAGGTTTTAAATTACCAAGCACTTTTGTTAACTCATCAAATGATAGCTCTTTCTTATCACATCTCTCATCTTCTGAATAACATCCCTTACACTTCAAATTACATCTGTCTGTTATGTGTATGTAAGCATTTTTAACATTGAATCCTTTTGTAAACTCATTAACTTTTTTTATGAATTCATTCTCTACTAAAAACTCATACAAATCCTTATTGACATTTTTATCTTGTAAAATTTCCAGATAATCTTCATAAGCTTTATCGTCAAGCCCTAATACAGCTGAGTTTGCTGTATTAATCAGAAGATTTGCTCCGTTAAATTTTTCTGTTTTAACATTAGGATTTTTATACATATCTTTCACCTGCTTTTTCTTTTATTTTTAAAAATATTACTATCAAAGAAAATACCAAGAAGAAATTAATCAAACCCGTTGTCAGTACCGACTGACTGCTTACAGCGTTAATTTGTATTGAAGAATTGTTAGATAAATTCTGAGAATTTCTAGCTATAGCTTCAAAATCCAAATTGATCAATTTTATAAAAATCAAATAACAAACTGAATATACAAGTGCAAAAACCCCAGATCCTATTATTTTTACTTTATCGTTTTGAATTTTTAAGATATTTATAAGCGAACAGCCCATTATTGATGAAACCAACGCCGGTAAAATAGCTCCAAAAACTAAAAACGTCACAACATTTAATGAATTTACAGTCGTTGATACTTTTACTATCAAAAAGCTCAGCGCTACTGAAGATATAACCAAAACTAAAATATTTTTTTTCATAAATCCTCCTAAACAATCATTACTAATAAATTGTAGATTGCGTGTATGACAATAGGTAAGCTTAAACTTTTTGTTTTGACATAAATCCCCGATAACATAAGCGCCAAAGGTAGTCTGATTACTAAGTTTGTTAAAAAATCTTCGTTATTATGAAGGATAAATGCGAAAACAATACTTGATATAGCACAAGAAATAATGATACTCATTTTTTTAGATAACAGACTAATTAAAAGATGCCTGTATATGTACTCCTCGCCTGTGGCAACAATTAGATAATGTACTATCCAAAACCCCTCAAATGTCATATCAAGTTTCGATCTAAATATTAAAAGATAGACGGCTACAAAAGATATAAAAATTACACTTGAAGTTTTTAAATATCTGAATACATCCAAATTATCTTCAATATTGAGATATTTTAATAATAATTTTGGAAGTATAATAAATGAAATCACAGTTGGTACTGTCAACATTAAAAACGGATTAGATACTTTTACATACGATAAAAGAATTATAAGCGTTAACAGTGATAACAAATTGATGACTACCAACGACATCGCTATTACTAAAGGATTTTTCTCATTTACATTTAAAAAACTAAAATCATAATTTCTACGTTTTTTTATCTCCATACACCTCACCTCTACTTTCAAATTGATTATACAATGGATTTTTAATTGGATTTTCAAAATGTATTAAATAGCCTAAAAAGTTGTATTAAAAAAACGAGCATCAAAAATTAGTTTTTAATCTAATTTTCAATACTCGTTTAATTCTTCAAATTTTTATAAAGAGCTTTGATTTTGCAGTTTACAAGGTACAATAATCAAAACTTTAAAAAAGTCATCTTCATATTTAAAATTATAAAATCCTTTTAATTTTTCTAAACGCAACTTTATACTCTTTATCCCAACTCCAAATCTATCCGATTTGGAAGACTTTATAAAGTCTTTCGAGAAATCTTCTTCAAGTTTTTCAGAAGGATTTTCAGTATATACATATATTTTTTCATCTCGATATATCAGTTTTATTATAATCGGAGAGTCAACATCTCCAAGTCGTTCAACTGCCTCAATAGCATTATCTATTAAATTTCCTATTATCGCAGACAAATCTATCGAAATTTCCTTGATATTTAAGTCCTTTGGGATTTGAAGAGATATTTTATGTTTGATATTTAGTTGTTCCATTTTTTTAATTTTCATGCTTAATAGATAGTCAATCTCTGTCAGTCCACTCAGATAAGTTGGATAATCTAATTTTTGTCCGACTATATTTTCAATTTGAGCTATAGCAAGATTAGTGTCACCACTTTTGATATTCATATCAACCTGAAGCAAAGTGTTTTTTAAATCATGTTTTAATCTTCTAAAATTCGCTTCATTTTCTATCTCTCTTTTTAGGATTTTGTTTTGTTCATCTATAACTTGATATTTAGACAGAATCAAGTTCTTTTCTTTGATTTTCCTGTGAAAAAAAACATAACAAAAATCCGAAAGAATCGCAACGAATATTAAAACAATACTTACTTTATAAGAATAATCTCCTAGTACCATGAGCATTGCAAGGTTGCAAAGAAATACAATAGTAAGAATCAAATATTCAGTATTGTCCAAGTCAAAATTTTCGTAACTGCCATCTTTTATGAATTTTATGTACACATAAAACAATATCAAAAAAGCTAAGTACAAAATTATGTAATAAAAAGAAAAATCTATGTCGAAAAAATCCTTGTATATGCTTGAATACGAAAAGCTTAGTCCAACAATTTCGTATAAAGTGAAATTACAAATAAAACTAATGACATAAAATACTTTCTTGTAGGCTGTCCCATCAAAAAACATAAATGAGATAGCCAGATTTGCGACAGTTAAAAACGACAATTTAAGAAAAGTAGAATTTCCCATGAATTTATCCAGAAGTATAATAATAAAAAAGCTGAAGAAAAGAATACTATTTTTCCTTATATTGATAAAATATTCATTAAAAAAAACATAAGAAATTGTCGTTTGCAAAAACACAATAACTAAAAATGTAACCAGAACTTTAATAGCTGTGATACTCATATTCCGACCTCTTTAGAAATAAAACTAGAATACAAATCAATGACACTTTTCTTTCTGTTTTTACTAATTGGTAATATTGAACCATCTATCATTATTACCTCATGAGCGTTTAAAATCTTGACTCTTTTTAAGTTGATAATGGTTCCACTGTTTATCTTAACAAAACTTAAAGGATTGAGTTCTTTTTCTATATTCTTGATTTTTCCATAAAATACTTTCTCATCTAACTCATTGTTAGTTTTCACCCTTAATTTTCTCCCCGATTCCGAGAATATAGATATTATAGACGAACTATCTATTTGAATATGATCCTTGCCTTTTTTAAAGAATACATAACTATTGGAATTATTTATGTATTCAATAGCATCATAAAAAGCTCTGGCAAACTTTTTTATATCAATAGGCTTTAACAAATATCGAAAAGGTCTAACTTCAAAAGATTCCAAGGTATAAGTTTCGTAACTTGTAACATAAATTATCAAAACTTGTTCGGAGAGCTTTCTGAGTTCTCTAGCCGTTTGAATTCCATTAAGTCCTGGCATTTCAACATCTATAAATAAAATAGATGGAAAATCTTTCACATCTATCAATCTAAGTAGTTCTTCGCCACTTAAATAAGCATCTATATCAGGTTTAAAATTGTCTAATTTTTGAGATAAATCATATATCATATCTTCTATTAAATTTATATGTTTAAGATCATCATCACAGATAGCTATATTCATTGTGCCTCCTAACATAAGTTTTTTATGTACTCAATTTGCACTCTTGATTCATTGTTATTCTTTTTTTATTATATAAAATTCAATTTTCAAATTCAACACAAACTTTGTCATTATAATCTCATTTTGTTGCATTATTCAAACAAAAGAGCGGCTGTCTATTTTTAGTGATTCCCATATCAAGTGTAAATGTCCTGCGTTTTGTTGCAATGAAAAAAGAGCATCACGTGATGCTCTCATAATTTATTTTACTAATTTTTTAAGTGGTGTTTTCTTCAATGTTTCGAAAAATACTTCATTTTTGCCGAAGAACAATATCAATGTGTAGCCTATGACGCTGATGAAGAACACTGCCAACAAGTTAAGTGTGTAATGTGTGATAAATTTTGTAACTACAATTTTTGTCAAAAGTATCCACAACGCACCTGCGACTGCGAATTTCGCTGTGTAGAATAACTTGTCCATTTCGAAATAGAATCTCGCTTCTTTGAATTCAAATAAACACACAAGAACTACTACTAATTCCGAAATCGCAGTAGTCATTGCTGCACCATTTTGTTGCCAAAGTGGTATGAAAATTAGGTTCAATCCTACATTTACGAAGGCAGATATCGTCGTCGCTTTCAAATTCAACGCTTCTTTTCCCAATGGAACGTTCATGCACGTTGTGATTACACCACCTGTTATTGCAAAAAACACCGATACGGCTAGGATTTGCAATGAAAGTGTGGCTCTGATAAATTTTTCTCCAGATAGAATGTAGACGATATTTTTGGATAATACGCCAAGTCCCATACACATTGGTATCATTAGTAATAGTAAGAAACTTGAGATTTCTGTCAACAAATGTCTGAATTCTGTCTTGTCATCCAATGTCGCAGCTTTTGATAATCTTGGAATTGTAACCATGTAAATCGCGCCGAGCATTTGTTTTACAACGGAATACACCTTTACGCTTACTGCATATAGTCCTGTGTAAAAATCTCCCGAAATCCATCCTAGCATTGTCATGTCTGCGCTGACATACACCAAAACTGCGATACTATTTGAGAAGAATAGCATTATAGGCTTCAAGTGTCTTTTCAGATTTAGTTTGAGTGTTGGTTTCAAACTTACATATCTTCTTACATGTAACATATTTGAAATGCACACCAAACCATTTACGAAAACCGTAAGTCCAGCGTATTTTAAGTAATCTTCTTGGGTTTTTACTACGAAAAATAATAAAATTACACCAATAGTTTGAATTATGATGCTTCTAATTGTAATGTACAAATAATCCTCGTGGATTGCGTTGACCCATTCAACTCCAAGTGTCGCGAAGATTATGCTCAAACTTTGAATGAAAACAAGCGTTGCATAGTCGTGCATTTTCACAGAAACTACGCAGAATATGAACAAACAAATGTAAGAAATCAACGTAGACAACAAGTTGATGGAGAAAACTTCCCTCGAAAATTGATTGAGTTTTGTTCTATTTTCTCTGTATTTGGAACCTTCTCTGACTGCGTAATTGGTAATTCCAAGCGATGCAATCAGCATGAATATTTTAATAATTGAATCCCCGTAGCTTACCTTTCCCATGTTTGCTACTTGCAAAATTCTCGTAGCGTAAGGAAAAGTTATCAACGGGTACACAACGCTCAGCCCAACTTTTATAAGATTGAGCATAGCGTTTAATTTAAGTGATTTTTGCTTTGCCAAGTTCTTCCTCTCCCATGTGCAAAATTAATACTTACTATATTGTATCACACCTAGCTAGGTAGATTATTACAACATTTCAAAATTTCCAACAAAAAAATAACCGCCAGTTCTGAATAATGGCGATTATTTTCCAGGTAAAACCTGTATGGACTTTGCTAAATCTATTATACCACAATTTTTTAAAAAATGTTATAACATTTCAATAAAAGCACCAATTCTTGTATTTAATTGTCCGATATCTGATTTTGAGTAATCAGTTTCCACAGCAATGTATGGAACATTTTTCTTATCGTTGCAGAATCTCTTAATTGACAAACCTTCAACTTGGTAAGGAGTACAAGCTTGTAAGTGCATGTCGATAACACCATCAACCTTGTATTCGTCGATTAATTTATCCAATAACTTTAGTCTGTTTTCGTTTGGACTCACACATGCACACCCGATGTTCATGTATTTTCTAGCAATCGCATCAATCATGTCTGAATTATCTGTATCGACATTCTCATCGATAGCCTTTGCACCGCCGCAGTTTTCGTAGCTGACAACAACAGCACCGTTATTTTCAACAGCTTCGATAACTTTTTCAGTAGCACCGCCGATTGGACAACCAGTAATCAAAATTCTTGGTTTGCCACTGATGTGCTTGTGTTCAGACATAACCCTAGTTTTTAATTCTTCAAGCATTTGTGGAATTTGTTCCTTATCGAAATCAAATTGCACACCATTTAATACATGCCACAATTCTCCACCAGTAATTGGCAAATCATCAGATTTCATTATGGAATAAAAATCTTTCACAGCTGATCTTTCGGCGTTTTTCACCTTGATAGCGTGCTTTAATCTTTCGTCAGTGATTTCAACACCGAATAAATCTTCGATAGTTTTAATCATCTTTCTGATTTCTTCTTTCCACAAAACAAGCCCTTGTTCGCTGTTTTTATTAGGAAGTTCCATAACGTGAACTGGCTTGAATTCTCCCAAATATTCGTACATCTTCTTCTTGCCATCGCAAGTAGTTTCTCCAACAACCAAATCAGAGAAATAGAAGAACGGACACTTATCAGTCAACGCAAAACCATAAGAAGATTTGATAAGTGGGCATAAGTTTTTAGGCAAATCCCTCTCAGCATCTTGAATAGTTTCGTCACTTGTAGCACACAAGCTAACACAAGTAGCACCAGCTGCAACAGCTAACTCTTGTGGAAAAAACGTACAAAAAATTCCTATAACAGGAATATTCTTATCCTTTATTTCTTTTACCTTTAAAAAAGCATTTTGACGGCTTTCTGCAAAATCGTTAAAAACTTCTGGTAATTCCTTCTTTAAATCAACCATCTAATCACCTCGTAACAAATAATATCATTTAATCAATAATATATCAAAATGATAATCGTTATTTATAGATTTTTTCTATAAATGACCTCCCTCACCTCTCCCATAGACGATTTTGGGAATAAAGAAGGTATTGTCTTAGATAGCTTCAGAATACACAAAGCAGAAAACCAGTTTGCACGAATATCTAGACTACGGTACAGAAAACACAAAAACTCGTAAATCGCTCATCTGTCTACAAAAATTGTGCAGTTTGAGCGTTAGCGAGTTCACAATTTTAGGTTCACAAGCGATGAATTTATCAATTTTTGTAGTCTAGATATTCGTTCGTATCGGTGTCTATTTTTGCTTTTATTGAAGATATGTTCGTATCTTTACTGCTTATTTTTTCAATTCTCCCAACACTTCTTCAACAGTTTTCTTTTCAGAATAAGGTGTCTTTTCATTTCCTTTGAGCTTGATGAAGTTTTCTTGTCCTTTTCCCAAAAGCAAGACAAAATCTCCCTCTTTTGCCATTTCTATCCCATGTTTAATGGCAGATTTTCTGTCTTTGATTCTGACATATTCACCGTTTTCTTCTTCAATCCCTTTTACGATGTCATCTGCAATGTTTTCGTATGTGTCGAATTTTGGATCGTCAGTTGTCACCACCGAGAACACGTTGTTTTCAGCGGAAATCTTTCCGACCTCGTGTCTGATTTCACTAGTCCTGTCGCCACTCATCCCATAAACTGCGATTTTTCGTTTGTCGTTTGGCACAGATTTGTAGATATTTTCAAAAGCTTTTGGAGTGTGCGCAAAATCAATCACAATATTTATTCCCATGTCATTTTTCACGAATTCGAATCGCGCCTCAACTCCTGTAAAACTTTCCAACGATTTGGCGATATCTTCCAGTTCATATCCCAATAAATTCACCGCAACAATCGCAGCCACAGCATTGTACACATCAAACAGCGCAAATCTGTTCAGTATGAATTTTACGTTTTTGATTTCAAAATGCATCTTGCCGTCAATCAATTCGACATTTTCAGCCCTAAAATCAGATTCATTTTCAAGCGAGAATGTGTATGCGTCTTCAAACCTCGCCTTCGCTTTTCTTCCGTATTCGTCATCTACGTTTGCGATTTTTTTCTTAGCATTTTCGAACAAAATCATCTTAGCATCGAAATAATTCTCCATATTTTTGTGAAAATCCATGTGCTCCATCGATAAATTGTTAAACACAGCCACATCGAAATCAATCCCGTCTAATCTGTGCAAATACAATCCGTGGCTGGAACATTCCACAACAGCGTTGTCGATTTTTTTGTCCACAGAAAGCTTCAAAATCTTGTTTATCTCGCAAATTTCCGGCGTCGTGTTTGGCGTTTCGTATTTTTCTTTCGCGATAAAAGTTCCGTTCGTGCCAATGTTTGTGCATGTTGAATCCAAATGTTCCAAAATATGACTAATCATAGAAGCTGTCGTCGTTTTGCCATTTGTCCCAGTTACTCCAATCACGCGAAGCTTCTTTGATGGAAAATCACACACCACATTTGAGATTTGTGCAAGAGCAACCCTTGCATCGTCGACTTTGATGTAGTTGATGCCGTCAATTTGTGTAACATCTTCTGTTACTACAATAGTGTTTGCTCCGTTTGCAATCGCCTTGTCGATGAATCGGTGTCCATCAAATTCCATCCCAGAAATCGCCACGAATACGCCGCCTTTTTCGATTTTCCTGGAGTCGTTCGTCACATTTGTAATCTCATCGTCGTTGTTTTTGGTGTAATCTATATAATCAATTTTATCTATAATATCAGTTAAGTTCATTTATTTTCCCCTTTGGTTTTCATTTATATATTATTATATAACATAGGGCTACATATTTAAAAACAAAAACTGACCACACAGTCTAGCCAAGTGGTCAGTCTATAAATTTTATTATTTCATAAAAGCTACCGCAGCTGCTACTGCTACGATTCCAACTATAAGTACGAAAACAAGTCCTGAAACTATACTTACTATCGCTGATTTTACACCTACTGCAAGCATTCTTTCATCAGAAATTCTGTCGTAGAATACTGCTGAGTAAAGGATAACTCCAACTATCATGCCTACAATTGGTGGAAGGAACGTTGTTGGAAGTGCCATCAACAAAATGTTAATCAACGCTTCAACTGCTACATACACTCCAAGTCTTGCATCTCTTTCTACAGGATTTGGAATTGGTTGCATGTCTTTTTTAGTGAAATGGAACATAAGTCTACTCACTAAATAGTAGAAAAACATCGATATAACAGCCAAAATAATATTATATGCCATTGGATTTAGTCCTGTTTTTGATACTTCTTCTAACTGTTTCAATTGTTCAGCGTGAAGTTTGCTTTGAACAATTGATGCCACAAATGTGAACACTCCGTACAACAAGAACAAAATTACAAATGCACCCTTTTTATTGAAATTTTCAATAAGTCCGTGAAGCAACGAGAAAACTTTTTGGCAGAATCCTGCATAACCAGTGCTATTTCTTTGAGTGTAATCTTCAATGTGTTCTTCTTCATCATCTTGACCTTCAAAGAAAAAACTATCGTCTGTTTTTTCGTAATGATCTTCTTTCTTATTAGAATAATTGTCTTCTTGTGAAGCTTCAAAATAATTGCTATTTCTCTCAGAATAACTGTCCTTATCTTCGCTAAATCCTCCTCTTACATCTTCTTTTTCATTAAAATAGTTGCCGTCTTTAGTGTATTCACTGTCATCATTTTCAAAGTTTCTGTAATCTCTGTCGTCTGACATATTCTCCTCCTACTTATTATTAGTCTTCTTTTTCATCCTTCTCGTCTTGTTCCAACAAAACCTTCTTCCATTTGTCTAGTTGTGATTCTTCTTCCTTAGAAAGTTTTGGTGTTTGTGGATCCAATTGTTTGAACAAATCCAACATAACCTCACTCACAACAAATCTTGTAAACCACTTGTTGTCAGCAGGAATTACATACCATGGAGCATAATCTGTCGAAGTGTGCTCCAACATATCCTCATAAGCCCTGTGATATTCGTCCCAGTTTTCTCTTTCCAAAATATCACTTGCTGCAAACTTCCAGTGTTTTTCCTCTAAGTTTATTCTGTCCAAAAGTCTTTCTTTTTGTTCATCCTTAGACACATGCAAGAAAAACTTCACAACTTTGATACCATTGTTATCCAAATATTTTTCAAATGCGTTGATATCCTCAAATCTTTTATTCCAAAAATCATCGTCGTTTTTTTGATTAACCAAATTGTGAACTCTTGTCACCAACACATCTTCATAGTGAGATCTGTTGAAAATCCCAACTTCTCCATAAGCTGGAGTAGCCTTTCCAATTCTCCACAAATAATCGTGATCCAATTCTTCAGTAGAAGGTTGCTTGAAGCTTGTAACCTTACAGCCCGCAGGATTAAGTGCCGTGAACACTTTTTTAACCAAACTATCCTTGCCTGCAGCATCCATAGCTTGAAGCACAACGAGAATTCCTCTCTTGTTTTCAGCGTATAATTTTTCTTGAAACTCAAACATTTTTTTCAAGTTTTGTGGAAGAATTTCTTCCTTAACTTCTTTTTTTGAATAAGAATCGTCTTTTCTTGTGCTAAATTTTTCCAAATCAACTTTTTTGTTAGGTTTTACCCTGTATTTTTTAATATCCATAACTTACTTCCTTTTTAATATAGTTATTATATATTTATCCAAATGGGCTAAAAATTAAACAATTTCATTTATTGAATTAATTATATCATTTGTTCAAGTTTTCTTCAATAGTTTACTATCACATTAGTATTACGTAAAATTTATTTGACAATCGCCATTTTATATAATAAATTCATATTAACAGAAAGGAGATAAAATATGAAAATATCAATATTGAATTTAATACCAAGATTTATAGATGAAACCACTCAACAATCCATCAATCGTGGGTTGGAGCTTGCAAAATGGGCTGACGGACAAAACTTCGAAAGATATTGGGTAGCAGAACACCACAATTCAAAGTCGATTTCCTGCTCAGCAACGGATTTGATTATCGGATATATTTTAGAAAACACTAAAAGAATAAAAGTTGGAGCAGGTGGCGTGATGTTACCAAACCACACACCATTCCAAGTTGCAGAAAGATACGGAACGCTTGAAACATTGTATCCCGAAAGAATTGATTTGGGAATTGGAAGAGCGCCTGGAACAGACATCGAAACAGCGAAATTAATCTATCGTGACACATACAAAGAAGATAACTTCAAAGAAGCCATCAGAACTTTATTAAGCTATTTTGAAGAAGAGGCAGAAAATTTCACCGTGCGTCCATATCCTGGAGTTGGCACACACGTTCCAGTGTATATTTTGGGAAGCTCCATGACATCAGCTCACATCGCAGCACAATTGGGACTACCTTATTCATTTGCAGGACATTTTTCGCCAAACACCGTTGATGTTGCACTCAAAATCTACCGCGAAGAATTCGTACCATCAAAATATTTGGATAAACCATACGTAATGCTTGGAGTATCTGCAAACGCAGCCTACGAGAAAGACGCCGCAGAACACATCAAACAACAAGCCATCTCCATATTCTTGCAAATCCAAAACAGAAACAACAGAGATGCATTCTTAAAAGCAGACCCTAACAACAGCCCAGAACTCACATCAATCGAAAAATTCATTATAAGAACTGCCCGTGGACTCCGAATCGAAGGAGATGTGAATTCTGTAAAAGACCAATTCATGGAAATAAAACAAAAATACAACCCAGACGAAATCATCGCCGCATCCTACATTCCAGATTTCAAATTATTAAAAGAAAACTATGAAATCATACAAGATTTGGCTTTGAACGAATAGAGTTTATTGAAAAACCATCCAGAAAATTCTGGATGGTTTTGTGTTGTAATAAAAAATCAGGAGATTACTCCTGAAATATGAAATAATTTAAGTAGTAAACCGTTCATACTAAAAAAATCAAACCATCATGCACTAATATCTGATATTCGTGTATGATGGTTTATCTACTATTGTTCTGCTTTTATAAATGAAAAACTTTAAGGCAAATCTTGAAAGTTCTACATTATTTCGTCTATTGTTGGGATGGATTCTCCCGATCCTTTTCTCGTTACTGTTTTTGAAGATACTTTTGTGGCAAATTCCATCGCTTCTTCGATGGATTTTTTTTGATTGAGCATGACTGCCATCGCTCCGATGTAGCTATCTCCTGCTGATGTTGTGTCAACCGTATCTGCCTTGATGGCTTCTTGTTTGATGTGTTCTGTTTTTGTAAAATACTCAGAGCCATTTTCTCCCAAGGTTATTATTACAGATCCTACATTTTTGTCCAATAATTCATCTGCTGCTTCTTTCAAGTTTTTTTTGGTTGAATATCTCAAAATTTCATTTTCATTAGGCACGAACAAATCCACTTTGTCCAATATATTTTCCACTTCAAACTCACTTGGGGCAGGGTTTAATATTACAAAAACTCCTTTTTCTTTCGCTTTTTTAATAGCATATTCATTGACTTCTTGCGGAATTTCCATTTGCAAAATCAAAATATCGCATTCATCCAAAAGTTCGATGTTATCGTCGATATCTTGGATTGTAATCGCATAATTTGCCCCATGATCCAAAACTATTTCGTTTTGTCCAGTTTTATCCACATTTATTAGCGCAGTTCCTGTGTCCACATCTTTTTTGATGATGTTTGATGTGTCCACGCCGTATTCCTTCATATTTTTGAAAATAAAATCAGCGTCCATATCATTTCCCACACACGCAAGAAACTTCACATCGCCACCAAGTTTTTGACAAGCAATCGCTTGGTTAGCACCCTTGCCCCCTACAGATCTACTTTTTGATATGGACGATATTGTCTCTCCAGGTTTCGGGAAATTTTCCAAATTATATGTAGTGTCTACATTCACGCTTCCTATAACTAAAATTGACATAAATTTCTCCTCAAATCTTTGCATTTTAAGATAATTATTTGAAATTATCAGTTGATAATCTATCTAATATTATACAATACAATTCGATTTTTGTAATTTGCAAACAAAAACAATGTGACTTAATCTAAAATCCAATCACATTGTTTTGTTAACTGAGTTTATTTGTATAATTCTATGCTTTTTTCTCCGCCTATAATTATACCTTCTTTTATTTTGTTCTCTCTCAAGTATTGTTTTACTGATACAGATGCTTCATCTTTATCTATTAGAATTATTGGTGCTTGTTCTGCCTTTGATAGATAAGGTGCTATTAATGCATCTGGGTATGCAGTTTTGTTTGCAAATATTACTTTATCAGCGGTTTTATTTACAGCTTTTGCTACTTCTAATGCTGTGTCTACTCTTGTTCTTCCTGCTATTCTGTCTACTTTTAGTCCACTGTTTTGTAATTTTTCTTCTATTGCTTCTGATACTTGTGTTTTTCCACCAATTATTGTTACTTTTTCAATTCCCCAATCTTTGATTGCTTTTTCTGTGATTTCGTTTAATTGGTCTGATTGTGTCAATAGTATTGGGATGTTTAGTTTACTAGCTAGGCTTCCTGCTGTTAATGCGTCAATATTATTGAATCCATTTACAAGTATTATTTCTTTTTTGTTAGTTGAGTTTGCTCTGATTTGTTCTCCTAGTTTTACTGCTGTTTCGAATCTGTCAGCTCCTGCTATTCTTTGTGGTTTTATTCCTAGTTGTTTGATTTGATCTTCAACTTTTTCGCTAACTACAGTTTTTCCACCTGCGATTATTATTTGAGATGGGTTAAGTCTTTTTATTTCTTGAAGAACTTCATCCATTATTGAATCTTTTTCTACTAGAAGTGTTGGTGCATTCTTTCCTACTCCGTATGGTGAAGATGCTAATGCATCTACCATTTTATCGCTTGATGTTAGTATTACTGTGTCTGCTTTTTCGAATAGTGTTTTGCTTACTTCTACTGCTGTTAGTTGACGATTTCTTCCTGCTATTCTTGTTGATGGTATTTTTTCGAATATTTCTTTTAGCGTGTCTGTGTCTTTGATGTCTTCTGTTGGATTGTCTTTCAAAATTATCTTTTGATTTACTAATGATTTTTCATTATTAAATTTCAAGTGGTCAGGATTTTCGGTATAAATCTTAACTACAACAGGCTTTTTGTCTGTTGTTTCTGCATTTCTGAAAGCAGTATCAGAAAGTTTCTTCAAACTCTTTGGTAAGTTTGTTTCTTTAAGCAAACTAAATCTAAATGCAGTGTCGCCGATTTCTTCAATTCCTTCTTCCAATGTTAATTTTTTAAGTCTCTTCCACTTAATATTGTGTGCAAAAGCTTGATTACCAATCTTCTTAACATTTCCTGGAATTGTCAATTCTTCAAGTTGGTGACCTGTGAATGCTCTGTGTTGAATTTCTTCTACTGTTTTTGAAATAGAAAGTTCTTTCAATGGTGCACCTTGGAATGCTGATCCTTCGATTACCTTGATACCTTCTGGTATTTCAAGTTTTTTAAGTTTAATATTTCTTGCAAAAGTACCATCTTTAATCTTAGTCATGTTTGGAGAAATTCTAAGTTCAGTAATTTGATTTAACGAGAATGCTCCTCCTTCAACATCTGTCACAGAATCTGGTAAGATTACTTTTTCAAGTCTATTTCCATTAAATGCAGATCCTCCAATATATTCCAAAGTTTCTGGAAAATCTACATTTTTGAAATTATTTAATCTGAATGCATCTTCTTCAATTCTCTTAAGATTCTTTGGTAATTTAAGAGATTTCATACCATTAGCAGAGCTTACAGTATCTGTACCGAATTTAACTCCAGGATCTTTTTCTAAACTGAATGCTGATTTGCCAATCACTTCAATATCCTTGCCATCAGGATTTTTATCTGGAAGAACCAAATCTTTGTTTACTTTGAACTTAGTCTTACCACTTTCGCTAAATCCTGTAATAGCATTGTCTTTGTATGTGAAATCTTCACTTGTGTAAAGCACATTTTTGTTGATAACCAAGTTATCCATAGCCTTATCCAAGTTTTCTTGTGCAGCCTTCACTTCATCAGCTGTAGAATCCAAGTTTGCTAGAACTTTCTTAGCTTTGTCAAGTTCCTTCTTCATAGCATCGTAGGATTCTTTTTCGAACATTTCCGGAATTAATTCTTCCGCTTTTTTGATGGAATCTCTGAGTTTTGATCTATCTGGTGCTGATTGTCTCAATTTTGCTTCAGCTTTTACCAAATCATCAAATGCCTTGTCTGTTTGTTCTTGTGTTGATTTTTGGTCTTTGAATATTGCTTTTGCTTCTTCTAATACCTTGTCGAATTCTGCCAACACATCTTTCTTGTAATCTTCTCTTACAATTGATTTAACAGCTTGTAGTTCTTTGAAAAGTTCACTTCTGTTTACATCTGTAATCAACACAACTTTGTGATATTCGTTTTCTGGAACAATATAACTTGTAGATTGCAAATGTTCAGGATTTCTTGTTTCAAGTCTTACAACACCTTTGTTTTCATATCCAGGATTATTCATGAAAACAAAATCTCTAAACTTAAATATAGAGTAAGGAAGTTTAACAATTTCTAGCTTGTTTTCAGCAAAACTATAGTTGTCTATTTGAATCATATTTACATCATCAGATATATCAAGCTTACTAATTTCATTGTTCATGAATGATCTGCTACCAGTTTTCCACACTGTGCTTGGAATGGAAACTTCTGTAAGCTTATTGTTCTTGAATGCAAATGATTCAATAGATTTCAAACCTTCTTCAAACTTAACCTTAGTCAATCCTGAGTTTTCGAAAGCAGAATCTTTGATGATGAATTCTACATCAGATTTTAGGAAAGTTACACTATTAATTTTGATATCTTTGAATGAATTTTCCTTAATTCCTTCTACTTGTTTAACTTCACCGTCAATATTAACTTCCTTTGGAATAACCAAATCAGAATTCTTAGCTAACTTTGCTTTACCTTTTTCAGAGAAACCAGTAATTCCGAATCTGTAAGTTTCTTCTTCCATTCTTCCCTTGTATTTGAATTGTCCATAAGTGAAATCTTCTTGTGACCATTCAGTTACAGTAGGTTGTTCTTCAGATTCTCCAAGTTTAACAGTTAGTTTAATCATTAAATTCGTAGCTGAATTATTAACATTTGGTGATGCATATCCTTCGATCAATTCAAATTCTGGAAGCTTGTCTTTATCAATATTTGCTGTTACTTCAAATTCTTTTGTTTTGTCAAATTTATCCAAGTTCCAAATCTTTTCAAGAACAACTTCTTTATCATTTAAGCCTGAACTGTCAGCTTTGTTTACATAATTTGCCACAAAATCTGCGTCAATATTTTCATTAAGCCATTTTTTAAGTTCTTCCTTGCTGTTAACATTAACTTCTACTTTACCCAAATCAAGATATTTATCTGCATCAGCTATTCCTAAAGAGTTAAAATTAATTTTAATCTTTTTGAAAGTACTTTCTGACTTTACAAATTGTATTACTTCTCCATTTAATCCAGAATGTAAATTAACAGTATTAGAATTCCTGTCACCTTTTAACAAAAGTCCAGTTACACCTGATTTATCAAAAGCAGATGTCATAACAGTCTTTACTGTTGATGGAATTGTGATTTCTCCTGTTAATGAAGAATCTTTCATAAAAGCTCGTTGACCTATAAATTCCAATCCTTCATTTAATTCAACTTTGCTTAAATTATTATTCGCCGCAAAAGCCATACTATCAATTTTCTTAACAGTTGAAGGAAGCTTGATAGTTGTCAACAGATTAGCTGTGAAAGCTCCTTGTCCTATTGTTTCAACACCTTCTGGAATAACAACTGAAGTTAGTTTTTTCTTTCCAAAAGCTTGCTTACCAATAGTCGTTACAGACTTTCTATTAATTTTTTCCGGAATAACTACATCAGTAGCTGTACCCTTATATTTTTTAATAGTACCCGTACTTGCATCAAAATCGAAATCACTTTCAGCAGCGACCTCTTGTTTTTGTGGAACACCACTTGCATATATGTTTACAGGAGCAAATCCTATAACCATAGCGAAGATTAGTATCCACGAAATAATTCGTTTTCTATTCATTTTTCCCCCTTTTGATATTTAGCTATAATTTTCTTCATAAAACCATCATTCTTTAATATACCCTTTTGTAAAATATGTAAACTCTTTAAGTTTAATTATTAAAATAAATCTGGATTAAATTCCTTTTTTTGTTCAATTTTTGAAATATTTAACATAAAAAACCTCCGATAAATTACCAAATATATGAATGGATATTTCTCAAATGGGTATATTATTAAATAAGAAATATTAATAGGAGGAGACTATGGACGATAAGAAACAAGATTTTAAACAAAATCTGAAAAGTTATATGTCTGACGAAAAAATTGTTCACGATGATAGTTATTTTGAAGCAAAAACTGAGAACGACGCAGAAAATAATGCTGATGTTAATAAGGTTTTGGATGAAGAACAATCAAAAGAAGACATGTTTGAAAAGATTAACCAAAAATACACTCAAAAAGAGCGCAAGGAAGATAACGAGGAATACGAAAACTACAAGCAAAACGATTCACCTGATTGGTATTTAAGTTGTGTGAAATTCATCAATGGATTTGCCCAAAAAATCTACGATTTTTACGCATCTACAAAACACGGAATCATTTATTCATTTTTAACATCAGGGTTAATCGCGGCTTTGACAAGTGCTATGTGGGTTAGTGTTACAACAAATGGTTCTCTTGGAGAATTGTCGAAAGTTTTCCACAGACCTACAATTTCTATCATGACTTTGATTTTTGTACCATTAATCAACTACGCGATGACAAGGTTTATATACATGTTTACGAAAAAATACATGCGACCAACTCCACCACCTTGCACAAGAGATATTAAGGGCGGGGTGTTTTCGATAATTAATGGATTGTTCATGTTCATACTTACACCTTTGGGATTTATAGGAAGCATCATTGGTTGCTTCACAGGAATGATAGCTTACTCTGCAACTTTCTTGGATTTAACATTGGAAAAAGATAGCTTCAAAGTTGGTTTGAAATCATTCTTAGCACAAATTATTATCAGAGTTATCGTATTTATCTTAGAAATTTTATTGGTAGCTTTGGTTGGTATTTTGATTTACAACTCTTTTTCTAATATGATTGGATAAAATTTACCCGACCTTTTTTGAGGTCGGGTTTTTGTGTGTTTATTTTTAAAAATAAACATCGAAAATCTAATTTACCTTGTCAGCTAAAATACGTCCGTTTCTTGAATGCTTTGTTTTACTGGGTTATAATAAGTGTATACATTAAGAGGAGTTTTTATGGAAAAATTTTATGGTGAAGTGTTTTCACGTTTGCAAAAACATATTAAAACAATAGAAAAGAAACAGGGTGCGTGGATGTTCACGCTGATTATTTCAGGAGTAATTAGTCTCGTTTCATTTATGTTGTGGATGAGGATAAGTCCTCCCAATTCGTCGCAAGATTTTCTGAGTTTATCCCTTCCATTGTCGTATTTTTCAAAGACTGTTATGACACCTTTTTCGTGTGTGTTGAGTTTTTGGATTGCGACAAGTTTTTTGAAAAAAGATATGGTGACTAAGGTTTCGAATTCAGAGTTTTTGGCAAAGGCTAGTGTGTACACTTTGATTACAATTGTTCTGTCTTCGGTGTTTAATACGAGAATGCCGATTGTAAGCGTGATTGTAAATGTGATTTCGGGTTTTGTGTACAGCGTTGTGATGTATGACAAATTTAAGCCTTCTTTTTTGAACAAGGCTACTGTAACGGCTGCTATTGTGAAGATTGTTATGAGTGCGATTGGTTTTCTGATGGGTACAACTTTGTTGTTCTTCATCGTTTTGAATTAGTCGTGTGTTAGTTGGAAATTAATAAGGAGTGTTTTATGAAAAAATTGGTGGCTTTGATGCTTGTGTGTATGTTGAGCTTTCCTGTGGTGAGTATTGCAGACAAGGATAGCCCAAATGAAGGGACTTCGGAAAAGGTTAAAGCAAGTACAAATGAAACGAACGTAAATAATACTAACGAAAAAACTAAAAATGAGAAACAACAGGAACAAATCACTACTAATGAAGATGGTGTGTTCAAAAATGTTATTCACCAAAGGTTCCAAGGAGAAAACAGAGCGAAGACTGCAGTGAATGTGCAACGTCATTACTTTGCAAATACGAACAAGGTTATTCTTGTAAACGACAACGCATATCCCGATGCAATCAGTGCAACGAATGTGTCTATGGGCAAATACCCACTTTTGTACACTGGCAAGAATTCATTATCCGTTGAAACGAAATCAGCGCTTGACAAGATGTTCTTGGACGAGATTTATCTGATGGGTGGCGCAAATACTATCAGCAAAAAAGTTGAAAATAAATTGAGAAAGAACTTCCCACACGCCAAAATCACTAGAATTATGGGAAATAATCGCTACGACACATCAGCAGAATCTGCAAAAACACGTGCAAATACTACGAATTTGATATTTGCCGCAGGGACAAATTATGCAGATGCATTGTATGCTACAAGCCTTGCAGCACACCAAAACGCCCCAATCTTGCTTGTAAGTAACGAAGGATTGTCACAATCTACGAGAAAATTTATACAATCAATCGGAAATATCGACAATGTAACCATCGTCGGTGGAGAAATATCTGTAAATCAAACTGTCAAAAACCAAATCGAAAATCTGACTAAAAAACGTGTCACAAGACTTGCAGGATCTGACCGTTACGCATCAAGTGTTGAAGTTGCAAAAAGAGTGAATGCAAATCCAGCGGAAGTTATCACTACAAGCGGTGAAGTGTTCGCAGATGCATTAGTATCTTCTACAGTCGCTCAAAAAATCAAAGCACCGATACTACTTGTCAAAAAAGATGTCCTACCACTATCAGTTAGAGAATATATGAAAAACACTACATCCATCTACAAATTGACTACAATCGGTGGATACAACACAGTTACCAAGAACAATTACTCCACACAAGTAATATTGATATCGGGACTAGACATCGACAAGCCACTCTTGGATAAACAAGGAAAAGGGCTCATCAAAGCATTCACAAAAGATTACAAAAAATACTACGTCCTTCCTAATAACAAATACTACAACTCAATCAAAAAATACGAGAAATTATTTGTTTATTTGAGAGATGCATTGGCTGAAGATTACAGACCATTGGAATAACCTTAAAATAACATGGAAATAAATTAAACTAAAGAGGACAATTTGACCTGAACCCCAAAATCCGGAATACGGATGGAGGGGTTTTTTCATGCCAAAAAAATAGGCGAATTGTCTCGCCTATTTAAAAAACAAATAATTTAAAATAAACATCGTAACCACCGACAACAAGAATCCAAGCTCTGTGACTCTAAGTTTGGTTTTCTTATAAAAATCAGACGAAATCACAAAAGCTGGGCCAATCGCAGTGTACATAATTATAGATTTAATCAACTGCTGATTGTTCGTCACAGCACTCACAACGACGTATGTAAACACTGGAATTATCAGCAAATTCACAACAGTAAGCATAATGGATGTCAAATCAAACAAACTTTTCATATCAATGCTCGATACTGCAAGTGCAAATGCTATTATAATCACAACTGAACTTGTCGATTGAATAATTTTTAGAGGAGTTAGCATGTATGAGAACTTGTAAATCGCACAAATACAAAAAGCTACGGAAAAACCCATCGCCATCAAAAAGTCTGTCACATTGAAAATTCTCTTGTAAAGCATGTACACAAGATAAATCACACAAGAAATTATAATCAGATTGTTCATAATATTCTTGTCCATAACATTTTGCAAAAACGGCCTCATCACGATAATATTTGAGAAAATAAACGCAGGTTCCAACGAATCCTTATCCTTCGTGTTGATTTGGAAAATCATCGTCATAATCTTGGACAATATCCACAAATACACAAAAAATACACCAAGTTTGATGTTGAAATTCTTGTACGTAAGTTCACTCAAACTAATCGCAATATTCGCCGGAATAATTACAACGTAGATTAATTTCGAAAAAAATGCGACAATTTGTTTTTCATTTGAAATCGTTCTGGCAAACAAAAATATAATTGCAAACACCACCAGAACGCTAATCCAGTAATTAAAATAACTCATACTATCCTCCAACTTTATTATACCATAGCATAATAGTAAATATGAGAAAAAGCAGACGTGGCATTTATTGAAATAATTTATAAATAGGTACTTAGCATGTGTGACTTTTTTACAAATATATATTATTATATATATAACTAGTATTTGATTATATTGAGGAGATCACATGATTATAAGAAGAATAAATCACAAATACAAAAATTTCGAGTTAGACATCGAAAATCTAGAAATAGGAAACAATAAAATTATAGGACTGATTGGAGAAAACGGTGCTGGTAAGACAACTTTGATGGATATATTATCCAAAATGATAAAAGCAAACACAAGTTTTGATATCCAAGATTATAACGAAAATGATATTTTATACATACCTTCCCAAGTATCTCCGTATTATTTTTTAACAGTAAGTGAATTTTGTAAAATTGTAAATGAATACTCCCCTTCCAGTAAAACGTCCGAAAATTTAATAGTTGAACTTGGACTGGAAGACAAGAAAGATACTTTAATTTCTGAATTATCTGAAGGAATGAAGAAAAAGTTAACTCTGATCAACATTTTAACGGGTGATTATTCCCTTATAATTATGGACGAACCATTCAACAGTATCGATCTTAAATATTCTTATGAAATCAAGAAATTAATTCTTCAATTAAAGGAAATTTCTACAATTTTGATTTCTTCGCATATTTTAGACAGCCTTATCGATATATGCGATGAGTTTGTGCTTTTAAAAAATGGTAAGGTAAAAAAAGTATTCGTCAATTCAAAAGATAAAAAGCAACTGGAGGACGAGATTTTTGAGAGAAATATTTAAATTGGATATGAAATTGCGATTTAAGGAAATAAAAATCGACAGATTATCAGGTGCAATCCAATTCGTTTTGATAGTCTCAGCAATTTTTTTGTTTTTAAAATATTTGAGTTCTCTTCCATCAGACCATTATGTGATAAAAGCTTTATTTGCGTTTTTCTTAGCTTTTATGGGTTTTTTCAAGATAAGAACTGATAGTATAACTCAAAGAGAAATGGATTTTATGACCTTTTTCCCAAGATTCAACAAAACACAAGTTAGAAAATACTTCATGTATAAGAAAGCTACGATAACATATATCTTCATAATTTATTTGTTATTTCCAACTTCTGTAGATATTCTTGAAATCAAATCTTTCTTTATGTTTGGCGTACTTATTTATTTTTATATGTTTTTGGATACGTTTGACAGAAAACACAAGAAAATCAAATATATTGTACACAGCCCTTAGAATTTCATATTATGTTTTATTATTTTCTAATATGAATTTCCCAAATTTGGGAATTGATTTAGAAAAGTTACTACCAGAATTGCAATTATGGTACATGATTCCAATTTTTGTAGTACTATTTTGTGTCAATCCACTTTTACTTAAAGCTCCCAACATAAAAGGAGAATAAAATGACAAAACTTATTTTTTATTACATCTTACGCGACAAAATTAAATACGAACTATTTGTAATACTTTTCATAAGTGTATTTTCTTCTATAAATTCACCACAGAATTTATATGGATTGAATTTCTCCACTACTTTATTAAGTATACTTTTTATATTGTATTTTAGTGTTATGAATGCACACAAATCAAAGTTCTTGCTGTTATATCAGCCAAGAAATGTTAAACATCTTAGAAAAGATACCATAAAATCAATGTGCTACTTGTCTAGTATATTCTTACTCTTGGCTGTTATATTGGATTTTTTCATAATGAAATCCATCTATCTAACTGAATATTATTTTGTAAGCATGATAATATTTTATATTTCTACTAGTATCGTCAAAGTAAACATAGAAAAAAATACTAGAATTAATGAACCCATAATAAAATTAAAGGAATGTCTTCTAGTTTTACTCATAGCATTGGGGTTAATGGTTATGATTTTGGCTACAAAAATTCTAATTTTCAGTAATTTGTTGCAATAAAATTGATATATCGTTGACATTTTGTAAACATTTTCCACTATTTATTGCTTATTAAGGGGTATAATATATTTAAGGAGGATAATATCATGAAGAGGAAATTATTAGTAGTTTTATTGGCATGCGCTATGCTAAGTTCTTGTGGAGTGAAAAACGTTGGAAATACTGGCGTGAAAACTTCTGGAGAAGACGGCATACATATCAAAAATGGTGACTCAGAAGTAAGTATCGGAAAAGATGGAATCATTGCAAAAAACGGCGACTCAGAAGCAAATATCGGAAAAGATGGAATCATCGCAAAAAACGGTGACTCCGAAGCAAACGTCAGCATAGATGGAGTAAAAGTGCAAAACGGACTCGACCTTGAAGGAGAAGACCCAGTAACAAAAGAAAAAAGAAAGAATAATGTATTCTTGGACGAAGACAAAATAAAAGAAATGGAACTAAAAGAAAATTACCTTGAAAAAGAAGACATTAAAGATTGGGAAATCAAATTGGACAAACAATCCCAAACATACACAATAAAATACAAAGCACTACATCAAAAGTACGAAAACGAAAGAGACGCCGTCACAGGTCAATTGCTCAAAGTAATGACATCAGCTGTTTCAAGATAGCGCGTAAATAGTAAAACAGGGTTCGTCCCTGTTTTTTTGTGTTCATTTCGTTTTTTACTTACAAATTCTTTTCTTCAATAGGAAGCCTGATAAAAGCAACAACTGCCGTTAATATTGTAATGGCTGTGGCAAAATAAAATATTTTTATTCCTATAATATCCCATAAAAATCCTATAAAAAGTGGAGCTATTAATCCTACACAATTATTAATAGATTCTAATAAACCTAAAACAGTAGTGATATTCTTTTCTTCAAACAAATCCATAACATAAGAAAATGATACTGGAGAAAAGATATCTTTTAATTGTAAAATCAAAAATGCAATTATAAATCCTACCTTACTTAAATTTAATGCAAGAAGTGTAAAAGGCAATACATCTACTGCAATATCTGTTAAATAAACTTTCCTTTTGTTCTTTTTAGCAAAATGATCTGCTAATTTATACGCCATCAAAGCATTAATTATAATAAACAACGATTGATATTTCATAAATTCATCAATTTTAAATCCAATATTCATAGCTAATATAGGGACAAATTTAGTACATGCATAAGAAAATGTCAACAATACATTTATAACTATAACAACTAAAAGATTTTTTTCTTTGATAACGCTTTTTAATTTACCAGAGTCCTCTTCTATTTCTTCATTATGTTTGTTTTGTTGAAAGTGCTTAACTATATATATTATTAATACTATATATAATAAGTTCCAGATGTTAAAAGAAAATCTTAGACCATTATTTTTTACTAGAATTGAAAATGCAAAGATTCCAATAGACATTCCTCCAAATAAGAATAAATCTCTTATACTTAAATATTTTCCTCTTTCTTCAGAGTCTACAGAAACCAGAATATCATTTCCTAATGAAAAATTAAATATAGGTCTAGCCATATGTATGATAATACCTAAAACAACTACTCCTAGTAAATATTTCTGATTATATATAATAAGACTAAATGTTAATATGATTAATAATCCTGTTGTTACTACTTTTTTAGCTTTAAATTTATTTGTTAATGTGCTTGTTAATGTTGGCAAAAATATCTGCGAAAAATAAATTACCGTAAATGCAAATCCTATTTCTTTTCCAGTAAATTTTAATTTTTCAAGATACATAGGATAAAATGATTCTAAGGCACCATTAATAAAGAAAAAAAGAAAATAAACTAAAAAATAAGGTTGTAAAAGTTTTTTTAATTTTATCATGATAATTTACTACTCCAATTTGTTCTAATATTTTTGTATATTTTTTGTGAATTAGAAGTTTCCAATCTTTTTTTGTAATTTAACTTAACTGTTTTTATAAAATAATAAAATTATGCTTTATCCTATGATAATGTTTTCTTTGTTTTTGAAACTTACTTTTTTATATTAACACTTTCATTTAATATTATCAATATTTCTATTTTATAGATATTCGTATGAGATGTTTGCTACAACTTGACCTACGCCTGTCCTGCAACTGTAAATTCTGCGAAACCTTTAAGCAAACAATCGAAGCTAAGAATATCACCATAGAAAATTTAATGTTTCTTATGAGCGACGCTTCGAACGATGAAATCTTCATTACTTATTTCTAAAAAAGAAGATTTCTGAAGTGAGGCTGAGCGAATAAGATAGTTAAATTTCCCCAAGATATTCGTGCGAGATGTTTGCTTATATTCTGACCTATGTTGTCCTTCAACCCCATCCCTGTGTCCGCCCCATACGATTTTCTATCTCCCAACCCACTAAAAAAGACGTATCACACGATACGCCTTTATTGTTGTCTATTATTTTTTGCTTTTTATTGCTTTTAATATTTCTCCCGCTGCGAATGGCAATAATGCGCATGGCAATATTACTTTGTAGTGTTCAATGTGAAGTGGTATTGTTTCGAATACATCATTTACTCCAGGAATGTAGATTACTGCTAGCATTAATAATAATGAAAGTGATGTTCCCATTACTAATGCTTTGTTTGAGAATAATCCGATTTGGAATACTGATTTGTGTTCACTTCTTACTGAATAACTTCTTAGTAATTCTGATATTATCAATGTTGCAAACGCAACTGTTCTTGCAGATTCAATATGACCATCAAAATGGTTCAATCCGTAGTTGTATGCGAATAATGTCGCAACTGTGATTGCTAATGATTGAACGATGATGCTTAGTCTCATGTTCTTGTCGATGATTGGTTCTTTTGGTGAACGAGGAGCTCTGTTCATGATGTCAGCTTCTCCTTTTTCAACTCCAAGCGCCATTGCTGGGAATGAGTCTGTCACTAAGTTTAACCATAATAATTGAATTGGGATAAATGGTGTGTCCCATTTGAACATTATCGCCAAGAATACGATAAGAATTTCTGCGATGTTACAGCTTAGTAGGAATGATACGAATTTTTTGATGTTGGAGTAAATTATTCTTCCTTCTTCTACTGCGTTTACAATGGTTGCAAAGTTGTCGTCTGTAAGGATAACTTCTGATGTGTTCTTCGCAACGTCTGTTCCAGTGATTCCCATCGCAATTCCGATATCTGCTTTTTTGATTGCAGGTGCATCGTTGACTCCGTCACCTGTCATGGCTGCGATGTGTCCGTTTTCTTTTAATGCTGTTACGATTTGTACTTTGTTTTGTGGAGATACTCTCGCGTAAACTCTCTTTTCTTTGACGACTTCACGGATTTGTTCGTCTGACATATTGTTAAGTTCAGCTCCCATGATTGCTTGTGAATCGTCCGTACAAATTCCCAAATCTTTTGCGATTGCAACTGCTGTTTCCAAGTAATCTCCAGTAATCATAACTGGTGTGATTCCCGCTGTTTTACATTCTTTGATTGCATCTTTTACTTCTAGTCTTGGTGGATCTATCATTCCAGATAATCCTACAAATACCATGTTCTTTTCGATATTTTCAGATGTAATTTCATTTGGTAATTCTTCGTGTTCACGAAGCGCATAAGCTAGTACACGAAGTGCTTGCTTAGCGTATTCGCTGTTTTTCGCCAATAGTTTTTGTTTTAATTCTTCTGTTAGTGGTTTGATTTCGTTGTCGATTAAAATTTTGCTACATTTTTCGATAACTATATCTGGTGCACCTTTTGTGAAGGATACAACTTTGTCAGATAAGAATTTGTCGTGGAATGTAGTCATCATTTTTCTTTCTGAATCGAATGGAATTTCTTCTATTCTAGGATAGTTTTGATTGGATTCATCTTTTGTGATGTCTTGTTTTCCTGCTGCTGTATGAAGTGCTCCTTCAGTAGGATCCCCAACGATTTTGTAAGTTCCGTCTTCTTCGATTAGTTTTGAATCGTTAGTAAGACTCATTATGTGAAGCAAAGTGTTAAGAGATTTGATGTCATCTTCTTGCATTTTACGGTCTTGAATCAAATAATCTCCAACAGGTTTGTAGCCTGTTCCTGTGACATCGACATCTGTTCCATCAACGTAGATTTTCTTCACAGTCATTTCATTTTGAGTCAATGTACCAGTCTTGTCGGAGCAAATTACAGTTGTTGTTCCCAACGTTTCAACTGCCAAAAGTTTCTTGACGATGGCGTTTTTGTCTGCCATTCTTCCCATTCCCAAACTAAGTACGATTGTAACTATAGCTGGAAGTCCTTCTGGAATCGCTGCAACTGCAAGTGATACCGCAGTCATAAGCATATTCAATGCATCAAAATCATACACGAAATATCCAACTGCAAACACAATTGCGCATACAACAACAGTTACGATACCCAATTGCTTAGACAATTGTGCAAGCTTTCTTTGAAGAGGAGTTTCTTCGTCTTCAACCTGTGATAAACTCGTTGCGATTTTACCTATTTCTGTGTTTTGTGCTGTTTCTACAACGACACCCTTCGCTCTACCGTAACTTACGATAGAAGAACTGTACGCCATGTTTGTTCTGTCGCCAATTCCTGCATCTGTCGTAATCTCATCCTTCGCGTTCTTTTCTACAGCAACCGATTCACCAGTCAACGATGATTCGTCGATTTTCAAGTTAGTAGATTCCAATAATTTCAAATCGGCAGGGATAATATCTCCCGTTTCCAATTCAACGATATCTCCTGGAACCAAATTTTGTGAATCCACTTCCATAATCTTGCCGTTTCTTATAACCTTGGCTTTAGGACTTGCCATTTTTTGCAAAGCTTCTATTGCTTGTTCCGCCTTACCTTCTTGATAAATCGAAAGCACCGCATTCACAATAACGATAGCAATGATAATAATACTATCTGTAATTTCTCCAATAGCCATCGATAAAATAGATGCCAATAGCAAAATAATTATCATTGGATCCAAAAATTGATCCTTTAATTTGGCTGCCATGGACTTTTTCTTCTTTTCTTTTAATACGTTCTTGCCGTATTTTTCTAACAAACTCGTTACCTTACTGTCGGATAGACCATTGTTTTGATCAGTGTCCAAACTTTTGATAACACTCTCATTAGATTCCTTGTACCAATCCAATCTCTTACCTCCTGTTAATTTCATCATAAAAAAAACTTTCACCATTTCTGGCAAAAGTCTTGCTAACCAAAGTGGCTTTGTGCCGGGTTTTAACCGTAATGACGACACAATATTTTTAAGCTACTCCCTCTTGTATATTAATTTTACCAAAAATATTATATTAAATCAATTATTTTATTATAACTTGAAAAGTATCGTGTTCCTTTTTCATATTCACAACTTTACAACCCTCGTAATCGTGCGTGTCGATGAATGTGTCCACGATTGTTGGATCTTTTGTAAAATGCATTGGGAACAAAACTTTCGGATTGCATTTGTCGACAAATTCATTCACACCCAAATCGTATCTTTCCTTTAATCTAGGATCAACTGGGAAAAATCCAATGTCAACATGCCCTATCTTGTCGATTTCCTTGGAGAAATCCTGTTGCATCTTTTCTTTTTCTTCTTCGGTGTCTTCTTCCCACACCCAATTGTTCAAATCTCCAGCGAAGAAAAATTTCAAATGATTTGCCTCAAAATACACGCTAATTCCCATATCAGTAGAACCAAGCGCTGTAAAATCTGCACCGTACACAGAAGTCGATTCACCAACTTCAAGTTTTATAACTTTTTTACCGAAATGCTTCTTCAAATCTTCGATATTATCTTCTCCCAAAAATACAACATTATCCTTCGTATCGTAATCAAAAACCTCTTCGTATACATCTTCTGAGACAATATATGTAATATCACTAGCATTTTCATAATCAAAAATACTCTCGTTGTAGTGATCTGCGTGTGAATGAGTCACCACGAAAATCACCTTCTTATCGTTCACATTTTTTGGCAAAGTTCCTTGAAAATAATCGAAAATAATTATCTTGTCTTCAAACTCCAAAGAAAATGAACTGTGGTATATATATCTAATGTTTAAACTTTGTTCCATTAAAAATCCTCCTCGTATATATTTACCCATAAACAGACATTTTACGCAAGTAAATGTATCAAATATTTTATAAATCCACAAAATTTTCACTTGTAGTATAATATTAATAATGAAAGGATGAGTTTATGAAAAAAACTAACGCAATGAGAATACTCGACAAACAAAAAATTGGGTATAAATATATAGAATACTCTGTAGGAGACGATGTAAGCGGAGAAAATGTCGCAAGTAAATTAAATGAAGACGAGGCTTACGTGTTCAAAACACTTGTCACAGTTTCCAACACAAATGAAAATTTTGTGTTCGTTGTGGCTGTAAAAGACGAGCTTGACCTGAAAAAGTGTGCGAAAATAGCCGGAGTGAAAAAGCTTGAAATGATTCACGTTAAGGATTTGTTGAAAACTACGGGCTACATAAGAGGCGGTTGCTCTCCTATCGGAATGAAAACAAAATTTAAAACTTTTATCGACGAAAGTTGTGAAAATAAAGAATATATTTACGTGTCTGGTGGTAAAATCGGAGCGCAAATCAAAATCGCTCCGAAAGATTTGATAAAAATTTGTGATATTACTGTATCAGACATTAAAAAGGAGTAAAAATGGATTACGAAAAACAGCTTGAAGCTGTAATTAACTACATTAAAAGCGGAGAAAAATTAAAGGAAGAATTCACTGTCGGAATGGAGATGGAACATTTTATAATCGACAAAGATACGTTGAAGACTGTGTCGTATTTTGGCGAAAACGGAGTCGGCGAAACTCTCAGAGAACTTCACGAAGGAGGATGTGTTGCATATAAAGAAGGAGAATACATTCTTGGACTTGAAAATGATGATTTGGCAGTGTCTACAGAACCTGGAAGCCAATTCGAAGTCGCCTTGTCATCGAAGTGGAACATCGACGAATTGAAGGATATTTATATCAAAAATATGAGAAAACTTGTTGAAGTTTTCGATAAGAAAAACCAAGCGATGGTGACTTTGGGATATCATCCTGTGACTAAAATCGACGAGATTAAAATCTTGCCTAAAAAAAGATACGATTTTATGTACAAATATTTCAACGAAAGAGGAGACATGGCTCACAATATGATGAAGGGGACTTGTTCTTTGCAATGCAGCATCGACTACTCATCCGAAGAAGATTTCATTAAGAAATACAAAATTTGTAACTGTTTGTCTCCAGTTTTCTACACTTTATTCGACAACGCATACATTTTCGAAGGAAATCCTGCAAAAAGTCGTAACATGAGAGAAATTATCTGGGAAAACACAGACACTGACAGATCCGGAATGTATCCTTTTAGTTTCGACGATGATTTGAGCTACAAGAAATACGCCGAAAATATATTAAACACTCCGTTAATTTTCTCAATTGATGAAAACCACGAGCCTTATTATGTCGGAAAGACAACTTTCAAGGAAGTATTTGAAGATGTTAGAGATACTGATTTGATTTTCCACGCATTATCCATAGTATTTCCCGATGTAAGAGCAAAACGATACATTGAAATCAGAATGATGGATGAAATCAAATATCCACTTAATTTCTCAGCAGTCGCTCTAATCAAAGGCTTGTTCTACGACGATACTAACTTGGACAAATTATCTGAGTTATTCAAAAATATGACATACGAATCTTGCATGAAAGCAAAACTAGATGCGCGTGAAAAAGGACTGGATGCTACATTTATGAATGTAAACATGTTAGAATTTTGCAAAATGCTTGTGGATATGGCAAAGGCAGGACTTCCAGCAAATGAAATCGGCTATCTTATCCCTCTAGAAGAAATGTTGGAAAAAGGAATGAATCCTAGAGATGTATTTGAACAAATTTACAAAGAAAAAGGACTTCGTGAAGCTGTAGTTGCAAACGAAATTAAATTGGAGGATTTAGATGTTTAATGACGAATATTCATTAGAATTATATAAAATAGTACGAGAAGACGAAGATATGTATTATAGGGATTTCGTGGATTTTATTGCCAAAACAAAAGTATCAAAGGCGATTTATCACGGAGAACCAATCCCTATGACCTACCAAGGACTTTTCTACAACAAAAAGAACCGATCAGATTTTGTATACATTTCGAATATTTTGATGAGCATGACTGACAAAATCACCAAAGAATTCGTAGAAAATCCTGAATATCGTAAAATATTCCAATTGGATCCAGCAATTGAAGAACTTGTACTTCACGATCCAGGCTACGATGTTCCCGTTCCAATCTGTCGCTACGACGTGTTCTACGACGGAGTAAACTACATGCTTTGTGAACTTAACACAGACGGATCATCTGCGATGAACGAAGACAACACACTAGGACAACTTCTTCTTCAAACAAAAGCTATGCAAAAATTCATGGAAAAACACGACGTTGAAAATGTCGATATGTTCACTCCATGGGTTTGGGAAACAGCTGATATGTACAAAAAATACGTATCCGATAAGAAACCAAATGTCGCTATCGTGGATAATTTGGAAGTGGGAACTCCAAACGAATTTGACGAATTCAAAAGAGTCTACGAAGAAAATGGATTCAACTGCGAAATCATCGACATCAGAGATTTGGAATACAAAAACGGCAAATTGTGCCACGGAGATTATGTAATAGATTTGGTTTACAGAAGAATTGTAACATTAGAATTGTTGAAAATAAAAGATCAAATCAAACCATTCTTGGATGCGTACATGGACAACGCATTCTTCATGGTAGGATCATTCAGATCACAATTGATGCACTCCAAGCTTATCTTTGAAATCTTCAGAGAAGAACAAACACAAGCTTTGTTGAATAATGAAGAAAAGAAATTCATCGACGAACACGTTCCATTCACGAAAAAAATCGAAGAGCGTGATGCTTACGAAATCATAATGAACAAAGATAAATACATCTTCAAACCAATTGACGGCTACGCATCACTTGGAATATACGTAGGAAGTGAAATGAGAGAAGAAGAATTGCAAGAAAAACTTCCAGAATTTATCCGCACAGGCTACGTCTTCCAAGAATATTACGATATGAATAAGTGTGAATTCTTGGAATTCGAAGAAAAATCTCCTGTACTCAACAAATTTACACAAGTTGTGGGACTGTTCATCTACAACAAACACTTCGTAGCCCCTTACACACGAATCGGAAAAGATAACGTCGTAAGTGGCGCCAGAAAATATTATACAGCACCTAACTTGTTCATAAATGAGTAATTAAAAGCCACATTGTGTGGCTTTTTTTGTGTGGAAATATGATTCTTTAATTTTTGCAAATAAAAAAGTTATTTGTAGAATTAAAGCTCGTACTACAAATAACTTTTTTCAACATTTATATATATTTTTCCTATGATCGACTTCTACAACGCAGATTATTAATTTATCGTCATCAATCTCGCAAATAATTCTGTAGTTCGACACTCTGTATCGCCAAAATCCTCTCAAATTGGCTGACAACGCCTTACCTCTTGCACGTGGCTCTTCTAATTGACCTACTTTCTCCATATAATGAATAATCATTTTTTGAATAGGCTTATCGAGTTTTTTCAAGGATTTTAGTGATTTTTCTGAATAAATAACCCTCATATACCCAACTCTTTTTTTACCTCATCATTACTGTAAAATTTCATTTTGTCTTTGTTTAGAAGATACTCGTTAATTATCTTTTCATCATACTCTTGTTCGATTTTTTCCAATAATGATTCTCTTGCCCAGTCGGATAAAGTTTTGTTTTTTTCTTTTGAAACATTTGTGAAAAGTTCCTTATCCGATTCGCTCAATCTAATCGTTATAGTAGCCATAAAATCACTCCTTTTATTGTGTTACATCGTAACATAATTGTATTATAAATTCTTTACTTAGTCAAGCCAACGACATACGATATCATTTTTAATTGTGATTTTTGTATTGAAAGATTACAAATTATTCCGATTAATTTCATCTTCAGATACACAATCTTTTATTGTTGTATGTAATCCTTCTATTATTTTTTCTTTTTCTTGTGGATTTGAATATATTCGAAGAGTTTCCATTATCCCGTTGTAATTGGACTCACTAAGTACGACAACATTTCCCATTTCTGTTGTAACTTTTAGCTGTTCATTTGATTTTATTAATTCATCAATCATTTCGGATAAATTATCCCTGAAATTTTTTGCAGTTGTGATTTTCATTACATCAACTCCTTCTATTTTTATTATATCCTATATTATTTTATAATATCCCTGGACTTTTATGCGCATTATGCGTATTATTAATGCATAAGGAGGTTAGACGATGTTAAAATCATATCCTGCTATTTTTCATAAAGAAGAAGATTCTTATTGGGTGGAATTTCCAGAATTTGGCGGTGGAACTGAAGGAGATAATATCGAAGAAGCAATGGTAAACGCTCATCAAATGTTAGAAAGCGTGTTGGCGACTTTTATTGATGAAGATATTCCACTTCCTAAACCAAGTGATATTACGAAAATAAAAGTCGAAGACGGATTTACTTCAATGATTCAAGTTGATCCCACACCATTTATAAAAAACAACAAAACCATCAGAAAAAATGCTACAGTCCCTGAATGGTTGGTTAGACTTTGTGATCGCCAAAATATCAATTATTCCGAAGTTTTGACCACAGCTCTTGAAAAGAAAATCAACGCATAATTTTGTAAATATTTTTATTCCCTAAGCCACATTGTGTGGCTTTTTTTGGTGTGTAGTTTTGTCGCTTTTAAGTTTTGATTTTTTTGCTTTTATGATAATATTAAAGGTAAAGAAATTTTTTAATGATGATGAGAGGTCAATATGAGAAAATCTTGGAATGAATATTTTATGGATTTGGCATTGAATGTTGCGACACGTAGCACTTGTGACAGGGCGTTTGTTGGTTGTGTGTTGGTGAATTCTGACAACAGGATTGTATCGACAGGTTACAATGGTGCTATTAGTGGCAATCCTCACTGCGACGAGGTTGGTCACACTTTGCGTGACGGACATTGTATTGCTACGATTCACGCGGAGATGAATGCTTTGTTGTATTGTGCGAAAGAAGGAATTGCTGTGAAGGGTTGTATTTGTTATGTGACTCATTTTCCTTGTTTGAACTGCACGAAATCTTTAATTCAAGCTGGAATTAGCAAGATTTATTATCACGAAGCTTATCGTGTGGATGAGTATGCGATTGAATTGTTAGATCGAAATAATATTGAATATGTCCAAATTTAAAGAGGTGTAATATGGATAAAATAAAAAAACTTCTAGTGGCAAACCGTGGCGAGATTGCTATAAGAATTTTCAGAGCTTGTAGTGAGCTTGGAATAAGAAGCGTTGCGATTTATAGCGAAGAGGATAAGACTTCCCTTTTCAGAACGAAGGCCGACGAATCGTATTTGATAAAAGATGCGGCATCACCTTTGTCGAGTTATTTAGATATCGAAAAAATCATTGCAATTGCAAAATCCAAACACTGCGATGCTATTCATCCTGGTTATGGATTTTTGAGTGAAAATGCAGAATTTGCGAGACGTTGTAAGGAAAACGGAATAATTTTCGTTGGTCCTGACGAATCAGTTCTACATAGTTTAGGTGACAAGGTCCAATCGAAGTTAGTTGCAAAAAAAGCCGGCGTACAAACTATCGAAGGCGTGGAGACTCCTATCAGAAATAAAAATGAAGCATTGGAAATCGCAAACCAAATCGGCTATCCAGTTATGGTAAAAGCTTGTGCTGGTGGCGGCGGACGTGGAATGAGAATTGTCGAAAATGAATCCGATTTGATGAGTTCTTTCGTCAGCGCACAAAACGAATCCAAGAAAGCTTTCGGATCAGACGATATGTTTATCGAAAAATACATCCGCAACCCAAAACACATTGAAGTGCAAATCATAGCCGACAATCACGGAAATATTCTACACTTGTATGAGAGAGATTGTTCCATTCAAAGACGTCACCAAAAGGTTGTGGAATTTGCTCCTGCATTTTCGATTTCAGAAAAGACAAAAAACGAACTTCACAACGATGCCATCAAAATCTGCAAAGAAGTTGGCTACACAAACGCCGGTACTGTAGAATTTTTGGTGGACGAAGATGAAAATCACTATTTCATCGAAGTAAACCCAAGAGTTCAAGTAGAACACACAGTTAGTGAACTTATCACTGGGATTGATATCGTACAAACTCAAATTCTGATAGCAGACGGCAAAAGTTTTGATTCAGATGAGATAGGAATTTATTCACAAGACGATGTTCACTGCAATGGTTACGCAATTCAATGCCGTATCACGACAGAAGATCCTGCGAATAATTTCATGCCTGATACTGGTAAGATTGATTTGTATCGTACAAGTTCCGGATTCGGCGTGAGACTTGACGGTGGAAATGGATTCACAGGCTCTGTAATCACACCATATTACGATTCGCTTTTGGTTAAAATCACTGCCTTCTCCAGAACATTCAACGACACAATCAACAAAGCAATCCGTGCTTTAAGAGAAACGAAAATCAGCGGTGTGAAGACAAATATCGGCTTCATCATCAATGTCTTAAACACTGAAGAATTCCACAAGGGAGTGTGTGACACTGGATTTATCTCGAAAAACCCTGAACTTTTCGACATCAAACCATCTACAGACAAAGAATTAAAGGTGTTGAATTTCATCAGCGAACGCTCCATTAATAACGACAAAAAAGATTACAACATTCCACAAATTCCAGAATTTACCAAGACAAATTCTACAGGAACCAAAGATGTTTTCGAAGAAAAAGGTGCCAAGGGACTTAGCGATTGGATTTTGAACCAAGATAAACTTCTAATCTCAGACACAACCCTAAGAGATGCGCACCAATCATTGATGGCGACACGAATGAGAACAAGAGATATGCTTCCTATCGCAGAAGCTACCAATGAATTGATGAAGGACTTGTTTAGTTTGGAAATGTGGGGCGGCGCAACATTTGATGTAAGCTACAGATTTTTGAAGGAAGATCCTTGGATTAGACTACAAGAACTTCGCAAAAGAATACCAAACATTTTATTCCAAATGTTACTTCGTGGAAACAACACCGTAGGATACAAAAATTATCCAGATAATGTCGTGGTAAAATTCGTACAAAAAGCTGCAGAAAACGGAATCGACGTGTTCAGAGTATTCGATTCGCTAAACTACATCGATGGAATGAGACTTGCTTGTGACAGCGTACTTGAACAAGGAAAAATCTTGGAAGCAACGCTTTGCTACACAGGTGACATTTTGGACGAATCAAGAGACAAATACTCACTAGAATATTACGTAAAAAAAGCAAAGGAACTAGAATCCATCGGCGCAAATATTATCGCTATCAAAGATATGAGCGCTTTGTTAAAACCATACGCCGCAACGAAACTAATCTCAGCATTGAAAAACGAAGTCTCTGTTCCAATTCATTTGCACACACACGACACCACAGGAAACGGAGTCGCTACAATAATCAACGCTTGTGAATCTGGAGTTGACATAGTTGACACTTGCTTTAACTCAATGAGTTCACTCACAAGTCAACCTGCACTCAACTCAGTCGTAGCCGCTCTTGAAAACACTCAACGTCAAACGGGAATCAGCCTTTCAAACTGTGACAAAATCAGCAACTACTACAAGGATGTTCGCTCGTACTACTCACAATTCGAAAGCGATTTGAAAAGTGGTACAACAGAAATTTATCGCTACGAAATTCCTGGAGGACAATATTCCAACCTCAAACCACAAGTAGAATCGTTCGGACTTGGAGAAAAATTCGACGAAGTAAAATTAATGTACAAAAAAGTCAACGACATGCTAGGTGACATCATCAAAGTTACACCATCATCCAAAATGGTCGGAGACATGGCTATATTCATGGTGGCAAATGGGATCACTCCTGAAAACATCTACGAAAAAGGCAAAAACCTCGACTACCCAGACTCTGTAATATCATTCTTCAAAGGAATGATGGGACAACCTGAAGGAGGATTTAACGAAAAATTACAAAAAATCGTCCTAAAAGATGAAAAGCCAATCACAAAAAGAGCTGGACTTTACATCGACCCATTTGATTTCGAAAAAGACAAAAAAGATTTATCCGACAAATACAAAATGGAATTCGATGAAAAAGACATCATCTCACACGCACTTTATCCAAAAGTATTCGAAGAATACATCGACTACAGAAAAACAAAAGGCAACTTCACTTACATGGACACTCCGACTTTCTTCGAAGGAATAAACGAAAAAGAAACTGTCGAAGTCCCAATAGAAGAAGGCAAGATCCTCATCATCAAACTTATTGAAAAAGGAAGATTGGAAAAAGGCGGATACAGAAACTTCACCTATGAAGTCAATGGAAACAGACGTGAAGTCAGAGTGTTCGATGAATCTGCAAAAATCACAGAACGTGAAGAAGACAACCTATCAGTAGCAGACCCTAACAACGACAAAGAAATCGGAGCATCAATTCCAGGAAGAGTCGTAAAAGTCCTAGTCAAAGAAAACGACAAAGTATCAGTCAACGACCCATTGGTAGTAGTGGAAGCCATGAAAATGGAAACCAACATACTATCCAAATCAGAAGGAATTGTAAAATCAATACTAATCAAAGAAAATGACACCATCGACACAGACCAACTCCTTATAGTTTTGGAATAAAAAAATGGATTGTAGAGTCAAATCTACAATCCATTTTTATTTTTTGAAATAGTAAATGCTTTCTTTAAGTGGTTTATATTTTAATGTAGCAACTTCCTCGTCACTAATATACTTGTACACATCATCATATTCTTTCTTACTAATGTTCAACGACATGTTATCTTTTTTCAAATTATATCCATATTCAAACCTATAATTTTCCAAATCTTTTAACACAACCCAATAAACATAATCGTCCGTTTTTGTAGATCTGAAAGCCCTCACACTTTTGATATCACTTCTTGGTATTTTCTGCATATCCATGTACTTATACATCCTATCAAAACCAATGTGTCTGTGTACAGGATATTTTATAATTAAATTGATACAAAATATAATCAGACCTGCCCATAAAACTAGTTTCAATATTTTTCTGAAGTTTGTTTTTGTTGTTTTTTGCATCTTTATATCTCCTTCGTGTTTGTATTATAATTATACTATATTTTTGATGGAGAAATATCAAATGACATTCAAAAATTTTTAAAAAAGGTATATACTAGATGCATTAATGACTTAACTTTTAGGGGGAATTATGAAAACCAAATTATCTAAGTGTGGAGATTCTCATGTGTTGCAAATTCCAATGTCGATTTTGGATGTTTTAAATTGGAAAGATGATGATATTTTGGATTTAAAAATTAAAGATAATAAACTAATAATCGAAAATTCATCTGATGATGAATTGAATATTGAAGATTTATTTGAAGATTTTAATGGAAAGTATTCAAAAGAAGATATTGATTGGGGAGAAATTGTAGGAAACGAAGTATGGTAAGCTAACAATTTTAATAAATAAAATAATAGAAAAAAATATTTTCATACCTTCGATTCCTTTGTATTTTATAGTATAATAATATCAAAGAGAGGGGCGTTATATATGAAAAAGAAAAAGTTTTTAGTAGTTAAAATACTACTAATATGTCTTGTAGTATTTATAGCTGGAAAGTGGATTATTGCTGTCCCTGTTCAAAGACATTACGGATACAAAAAATTGTACAAATACATGGAAGTTCAAGGGATAAAAAAAGATAACATAAAAGAGATAAAAGCGATAAAAGATTATATAAAAGGAAACCAAGTATACAGAGTGAAGATAAAAGATCCTGCGGGTTTTACTCTTGTTTATACCTACGACGATTACCCAAATCCTGGTAAAATGAGTCTAGATTCTATCGAGTTCCAATCAAAAGATGATTATAAGAGTCTGAGCCCTAAAGAAAGACAAAAATTTAAATATCCTCCTTTAGATGATGATTGGGAAACTAAAACAACAAGCCATAACTAACGTTATGGCTTTGACTTATTTCTTATCAAAAAACTTTTGTAGTTCTTCTGGTGTAGTTCCCACTTTGTCGTCGATGTTCATTCTGTCGGTGATTTTTCCGTCCTTTACTCTAAACACTGCTGGGACTGTTTTGAGGTCGTTGTCGGTTCTGAATTTCTTCAAATCTTCTGGAGATTTTTTGATTCCAGCGACGCTATCTATGTAGTAGATTTCATATTTGGATACAAATGGTTTGAATATTTTTGAAAACTTTTGACAATCTGGGCATGTTTTTCTTCCAAGATACACCGTGATTTCTTTTCCGGCACTCACTTCATCAAGTTCTGCTACTTTGATTTCCTTAACGCCTTTGATGTTTTGTTCGTATTCTTCGATGGCTTTTTGCTTGTCTTCTTCTGTGGTTACGTTTTTGGATTCAACTCCTGTGGCTTTTTTTGGTTGTTGGTCTTGCTTTTGGTTGCAGCTTACAAATAATACCAGCATAAGAATTAAGCAAACGATTAATTTGAATTTGTTTTTCATATGTTCCCTCCTGTTTTTATTTATTCTATAATATTTACTGATAATAATCAATCTGTACAATTTTAGACGTAAAAGACCACCAACTACTGTTGGTGGTCTGCGTTTTAGTAATTCTATTTTGTTTATTTTTTACGCTGTTTTAAGATATTTCTAATGGTTATTATTGCGCTAATACCCATCAATACTAATGCCAATATCCAGCCGTACAAGCAGAATTTCACAAGCATTGAATCATTTGAAACAAGTCCGTCGTGTAACAAAGTAATCGTGAAGTTCATGTTCATCATTGCAAATGACAAAGCTATTAGAAATACTGTTGTCACTATGTGTAAAATACCATTATCTTTACGTTTTAATGATAAATACAAGCTGAATATGCTTACGATTAGAAATACCGCTGTAACTACAGCATAATTTCTCGTAATTTCGTAAATTTCTTGTGTTGACATAATGATTATCCTTTCTTTTATGATAACTACATTATATCATTATTATTATACAAACAACCTAAAACAAATTATCGTTGTGCTTTTTTCTTCTTATATATGGATTTTCTTAATCTCAATATAACATAGCTTGCAAAAATAATCGTATAAATTATAACTCCAGAGATGTGTGCTTTCCAATTATTTGAATAAAGCACCATTACATGCACATAAATTCCTATAAAAAATGGATATGCCATTCTTTGAAGTTTCTTCCAGTTTTTGGCGTTCATTTTTCTACGAACTACCTTAAATGATGTCACGAAAAGCGGAATCAGCATCAACAATAAAAATATTGTTATTATTGATGCGATTAGTTCTCTTTTTGGCAAGGATAAGGGATTTGTGAAAAGCACTGGGAAATAATGTACTCCAAATATTATGTTGTGGCTTATCACCAACAAACTTCCTATTATAGACATTTCTCCACGAATGCTCATCAGTTTTTTTGAAAAATCATTGTGTTTTGTAACGGTCCCTAAGAACATTACTATCATGAATGTTGCCGTTGCAAATATTCCTCTGGCGAATATTTTCATGAAATAATCGTTGAACCAAGTTGGCAAATATCTGTAGTAACCCATGTTGTAATAACACACAACTAGTCCCGTCCACGCATACATTCCTAGATAATATGCCCCCGGATGTTTTTTTATTGATTGGGCTGTTAAGCTATAAAATATTATAGTGAAAAGTATTCCTACTATTAAAGTCATCTAATCTCCTCCTTCAAGTTTTTTACATTTGCTATTGATTCATCATGTATTTTTGTGTCGTCATCTTTTTTCTTGTTTGATTTCAAATCTAAATGCTCTGACTGTGTGGAGTTTTTTGGTTCTATTGTATTGTTTTCATTTTGTAGTTGAGATTTCCCCGACTTTTTATCAATAGAATTCTCGTCAGGTTCTTTTTCATTGTCTTTTTCTTCTACAACAGGTTTCTCGATTTTGATAAACACATAAGATTTTGATATTTCTTGTGTTTTTCTAAGTTTAAATATTATGTTAACTCTAAATTGTCCTACTTTTGTATAATCAGGTTCTTTTTCAAGTGTTACTTCTACCGATCCATCTTGTGGGATGTTTGAGAACTTGGATTTGTAATCTTCGATGGTTGGTTTTGTTCCGTTGACTATTATTGGTTGTGCTCCATTTCTTTGTGGTGTGAATTTTTCTCCGTTATCTACATCGTCGTCATCTGATATTCCGTCACGGTCTTTGTCACGATACAACCAGTATGTCAATGTTCTCACTAATATTTTGCCATTTTTTTCGGCTTTTAATTTTAGTGTTATTGTTTTAAATCCACTTCCATCTTCCGGCCATCCTTCTGCGCTTACTTGTGGTGTTCCTGTTATTGTCGTTCCGTCAAATGATAATCCTTGTGGCAATCCGTCTATTTTTGCAATTATTTTCGCATCTTTGTCAAGACTTGTAACTGTTGCCGGTCTGATTGGTTTTCCTTCGATCCATTTTTGTCCGTTGGAATCCATCAAGCTTGTGTCGATTACTTTTTGATCAACAGGAATTTCTTCTTTTGTTTCTTGTTCAGCTTTTTTGTCAACTGGTTTTTTCACTATTACCATCACATAGCTTTTTCCAACTTCTTTTATTCCTTTGACTTTGAAAATCAGGTTAACTCTTTGTGGAAGTTCACTCGCTTTTGTATAATCAGGTTCTTTTTCAAGTGTTACTTCTACCGATCCATCTTGTGGGATGTTTGAGAACTTGGATTTGTAATCTTCGATGGTTGGTTTTGTTCCGTTGACTATTATTGGTTGTGCTCCATTTCTTTGTGGTGTGAATTTTTCTCCGTTATCTACATCGTCGTCATCTGATATTCCGTCACGATCTTTATCTCTGTATAACCAATATGTTAGTTTTCTTACAAGTATTTTTCCATTTTTCTCTGCTTTTAGTTTTAGTGTGATTGTTTTGAATCCACTTCCATCTTCGCCCCAACCTTCTTCACTTACTTGTGGTGTTCCCGTTATTGTCGTTCCGTCAAATGATAATCCTTGTGGCAATCCATCTATTTTCGCTATTATTTTCGCGTCCTTATCCAAGCTTGTAACTGTCGCCGGTCTGATTGGTTTTCCTTCGATCCATTTTTGCCCATTTGAATCCATCAAGCTTGTGTCGATTACTTTTTGATCCACTTCAATTTCTTCTTTTTTTTCTGATTCTTTCTCTTGTGGGTTTTCTTTTTCTTTGTCCTCAACGAGTTTCTTGTCAGATTCATCTCCAGACAATTTGAATGTTACAAATATTACGCTTGGCAAGTTCGGATTGTCTTTCGATACGAGATGATAGTTCGCTTGAGTGTTGTTGATTGCGGCGTTTGATGTTATATATTCGTATCTTTTGTTGTTTTTCGATACTGCGCGAATTTTTACTTTTGCAAATTCAAATGATGTTGGTGCATCAATTATTTGTCTGTCTGCGATATTGTTTGTGTTTTCAAAATCTTTTGATGTGTTTTCCAATCTGTACCATTTGATTCCGTCAACGCTGTATTCCAATCCTACGATATAATCCTTGCTGTAGTTTCCGATTAGAATTCTGAACTCATCGTATGACAATGATTTTTCGTGAACAACTTTTGCTTTGATTACGTTCGTATCGGAATATTTTGACAAATCATTCGTAATTATGTTGCCCTTGTCATCTGTAATTGAAATTCCATTGGCTTGGAAATCTGTCCAGCCAATTTTTTCGGATGAACCGTTTTTTTTGATTACAATAATCTTCATTTCAGAAAAATCAGCTGCATCGTTTTTGTTCACTTCAATTGTTTTGTTTTTAGGTGATATAATCTTGATTTCTTTGACATCTGAATTATTCTTGTAATCATTTGACGATTTTGCTGTTGCTTCTCTTGTCGACTGTGCGATTCCACTTGCACTCACAGTCGCACCCGTTATGCTGTCGAACATTTCTTTCGAGTTGTATTTATCTGACATGTATGCCTTTACGGTTCTTGAAAGTAGCGTCAAATCAGATTCTGTTTTAATGTTGTTTCCAGAAAGTCCATTCAAAAGCGCGCCGTATTGTTTTCCAAATAATTCTTCTACTTTGGATTTCGGATCTTTGCTGTTTCTAATTTGTTCGAAATACTCGCGGTATAATCCCATTTTTGCGAGGTTAATTCGTCCTTCTTTTCCTTTTAAGAACGATAAAACTTTCTCAGCTTTTTTTCTAAATGGCCCCATATCGTCTCCGTATTCCGAATCTTGACCTACTTTGATGTCGATTATTTCGCCATTTTCAACTTTGATGTAGGTCTTAGTTTTCCTTGTGTTGATGTAACCGATGCCCCATCCGCTATACTCTCCATCTCTCAATGGATTGTCGTTGTAGTATTTTTTCAACGCGTCGTCAATTTTTTGTGGGTCATTCTTGTCATTATCTTTCTTGTTATTATTCGGATTTTCTTTTTCTGGTTGTTTATTGTCTTTTTGTTCGTTGTTTTCTTTTTCTGGTTTTTCTGGTTTTTGATCAGATTCGTTTGGTGCAATTCCTGCTTTGGACAATGCGTTGTTGACTGCACCTATAATTCCTCTGCTTGAATATGTCGCTTGTGATACTGTGTCCACTGTTTTTCCAGGTTTACCCAAAATTCTAGAAATAACAGACATTGCTTTTGCAAAATACGGCGCATCATCACTGTGAGATATTATTTCCACACCCGAGATTAATCCATTTGTTATTGTGACTCTAACTGTGATTGGCCCATTGAATCCTTGTGCGATTCCTGTGTATTGACCGTCTTTTAGTTTTGCGTCATTTATTTTGCTGCTGCTGTTTGTGTTATTATTTTCTGGTTTTTCTGGATTGTTTTGTGGTTTTTCTTCGTTTTTGTTACCCGAATTTTCTTGAGAATTTTCTTTAGAATTTCCTACTGAATTTTCCTTTGATATGTTTGGTTTTACTCCTGCTTTTGACAATGCGTTGTTGACTGCATTTATAATTCCTCTACTTGAATATGTC
>NZ_JBKWZF010000015.1:0-58227 GCF_046991905.1 Finegoldia sp.
ATGTTTTGTTTGGTCACTTACATATTAACACAGCTGATTAGCTATGAGTTATTTTGTGTTGCACTTGTTATGATAAATTATCTGCAATAAAAAACTGGGAGAATAATCTCCCAGCAATATACTATTTTTTGTTTTTGATTCTGTTATATCTTTCAATGTTTTGCTCATTGGACAAAAAGTCGTATGCGTTGTTGACTTCTTGGAACTTCGCAGTTGCATCAGCTGCCTTGTTTATATCAGGGTGATATTTCTTGGCAAGTTTTCTGTAATTCAATTTTATTTCGTACTTGTCTGCGTTATATCCCACTCCTAATGTATCGCAGTGTTGTTCATAAGTTTTTACAAAATCGTCCACTGGATTTTGGTATTGATTTTGATATCCATACCCTTGTTGTCCGTAACCTTGGTTGTATCCACCGTATTGACCTTGTTGTTGATAATATCCAAAATCATTAAAGTCAAATCCATTTTGATTGAACCATTCGTTAAATCTTCTAGTCCATTCTTCTTGTTCACGTCTTTGTCGTTCTTCACGCGCTTTTCTTTCTTCTTCTTGTTTGTTGAAGATGTATTTTTTCTTGTAATCAGAATAAGAAGTGTATTTTGTTTGTGAATTATTGAGATAATAATCCCCGTATCCAAGTAAGAATTCAACCATAGAATATTTTACATATTTTAGATAATTTACAAATCCTTTGCCTAGAATCGGAAATATCGTTATGAACAAAACCGTAAATGTAATCCATTTGTATTTGAAAAATATATAAGGAAAGAACAAAATAAATATACAACCGAAGGATAATATGGATCCTAGTACATACCTAAATCCCACAGTTAAATTAACCAATGTTTCTATAAATGCTATTAAAAATCCGAAAAATCCATCTAAAAATTTCGCAAATCCTTTTACGAAACCTCCCCATGCTTTCTTCATTTATTCACCTACTTCCAATTTCTTTTAATTTATTATATCATACTAATGTCACAATTAGATGAATAATGAAAGAGGTAATATGATTAATTTACTTGAATCACAAAATATAAATAAAAATTTAATAAAAGATGTAGAAAAGTTTTTGAAGAATAATGATGTAGATGATAAATTCAAATCTAGAATTCCCAAACCACGATTTAATTATTATGGAAAAGAAGTTTTGGAAATGGCTATAACTAGCATTTTAGAATCTAACAATTTGTTATTAGTTGGCCCTAAGGCTACTGGAAAGAATATTTTATGCGATAATTTGGCGTATATTTTCCAAAGACCACAATGGAATATTTCTTTTCATGTGAACACGGATTCAGAAAGTTTGATTGGAATGGATACTTTGAAAAACGATGAGGTTATTTTCAGAGCTGGTCCTGTACTTGAATCTTCATTAAATGGTGGTTTCTGTGTTTTTGATGAGATTAATATGGCAAAAAACGACTCTGTTGCGATTATGCACTCCGTGTTGGATTACCGTAGAATTATCGACATTCCCGGTTTTGAAAAAGTAGACATCCACGATAAAACAAGATTCTTAGCTACAATGAATTACGGATACGCTGGTACTCGTGAAATCAATGAGGCGTTGTTATCCAGATTTTTCGTGATAGATATGCCAAAAACAGACGAAAAAACTCTGAACAAAATACTTTCAGAAGAGTTTTCATTGACAGACACTGCACAAAAAATGTTCGTGAAATTTTTCATGGATTTACAAGAAAAAAGTTTGAATTCTGAAATTTCTGGAAGATGTATAGATTTGAGGGGTTTATTGTCTTCAATTCATGCTATGAAAAGAGGTTTGAGCGTAAAATCCAGTCTCAAACTTGGTATAGTGAACAAAACATTTGATGAATTTGAAAAAACAATCGTGCAAGATATTATCGATACTATATTTAAGGACGATTTAAAACCGGAAGAGATATTTGAATAATGGAAGATTCAAGGTCCAAAAATCTATTTTGGTTGTTGAGTGAAGATTACAACATTAACCCTAATTTAGATTTTATTACAAAAGAAAATGTCAATTCAGAGATTTTTCAGACTGCGCTTTTTGGATTTGCCCACAGATTCTACGATATGAATTCCGTTATGAAAATAATTGATAATGTGTCAAATAAAACGGATATTTTTACGATTTTGATGATAATTTTAGATAACAATCTAAAAGAAAAAATGTTAAATGAAAGAAATGGGCTTGAGGATTTTGACAGGTTACAGAAATTATACTATTCTGACAAGTATTATAGGTCCAATCCTAGAAAAATTTCTGAAGAATTGGAAAAATATCATTACACTGATAAGCCCTGGACAACTACAAAATCCATCAGAGAAATCTTGATGTTGACTAAAACAAAGTGCAATGATAGCTTGTCTCTTATAAACCTTTTGATTGAGATTATAAATAAATATTTCTACTCATATAAAGATACTCGCAATAATGATAATTTCGAAAAGATAAAAAAAGAAGTCAAACCAGTTATCCAGAAAACTAATCAGAAAATTATAACAAAACAAGAAAATGTATCTCAACTTGAAAAATATTCCATTGGATCACAAGAATTTACTGAAGATTTGTACAAATTATTGGAAGATGAGGATGTCGACAACGACTCTTCCACTCAAAAAACTTCCCGTACTAAGGATGTTCATCAAAATATCGAAAGATTGTACGGAAAAAGTATCGTTGATCAATCTATCTTGAATTCTTTGAAAAATAAACTGTCTACCGATATTCATTCTGATATAAATTTTCACATAGTGAATGCCAATTCTACTAGAATTGAAAACTACAGAACGAATCTTTTGGTAGAATCTTACAATGAGAATATTAAACATTTCGAGAAAAATATCCTCATTTACAATCGCCAAGTCAATGTTTTAAGTGAAATGCTGAAACTTGCTCTTCTCAAAAATGAAGATGATGATGTTAGAAGGTCGACGTTCGGAACTATCGATATCAAAAGAGCATGGCGTCACACCAAACTAAACGACAATAAAATTTTTAACAAAATCTACAAAAACGAAAACAGTCCAATGTCTGTTGATTTATTGTTGGATATGTCTGCGAGTCAAAGTGAGAAGAAGGAAATTATAGCAGCACAAGCTTATGTTATAGCGAAAGCATTAAGTGATTTGTCCATAAAAGTTCGTGTACTTGGTTTTCAAAATATGTACGATTATTTGATAATTACAAAATTCAAAGACTACGACGAACAGAACTGCAAAAATATTTTTCATTATCATCCAGAAGGCTCAAACAGAGACGGATTGGCACTCAAATTTATGAGAAATATTATGACGGAGCAAATGGAGTCCAAACTTTTGATAATGCTAACAGATGGTAAGCCCAACAATATCGTAAATCTCAATTTTGTTGGCAAAACCAGATTTAAAGCAGAAGATTATGTCGGAGAATTGGCAGTAAAAGACAGCGCAAAAGAAGTATTCTTGACTAGAATGCAAAAAATAAAATTACTAGGTGTGTTCACTGGATCACAAGACGATTTGACTTTTGAGAAGGAAATCTTCACCAATGATTTCTGCTACATTAAATCTCCTGAAATGTTTAGCAAAACCGTCGGCTCATTTATCAAAAATATAATATCTAATATGTAATTAATTGCAAAACGAAACCGTTAGAACCAGCTGATTCTAACGGTTTATTTATAATTTATTTTCATCAACTAATATGATGTCATCCATTGTGGTCTTGTTCAAATCAATCAATCTTTGATTTGAAGATCCACGAAACTTCAATCTCAAATCTTTTAATTCTTCTACGAATCTTCCATCAACAAGTACATCGCACATGTCCAATAGTTTTTTGCAGTTTTGTTTTTGAGAAAGTGTTTCGTAAGTGTATCCCGAAAAAATCCAGATACTTTTGTTCGTATTTTCTCTTATTTTGCCCACAATTTCTATCAAATCATCGCATGATTCGAATGGTTCTCCACCTAAAATTGTGAGTCCATCAATTTCTTCTTGGTTCAAATAATCTATTACTTGATTTGTTTGCGTATCGGTCCATTTTTCTCCAAAATTGGGATCTTGGTATTCTTTGTTAAAACAATTCTTGCAGTTGAGGCTACATCCTGTTACAAAAAACGTGCATCTAATTCCAGGGCCGTTTGCCACATCGTATTGTCTGATCTGTGCGTAATTCATTAAATGTGTAATACCCTATCTTTGATTTCTTTTGTTCTTCCTTCATTCCAGAAGTTTTCTCCAAGATATCCACAAGTTCTTCTAACAACATTCATCGTAGCATGGTCTTTGTTTCCACATTGTGGGCATTGCCAATCACCATCTTCGTTGATTGTAATTTCTCCATCGAAACCGCAGTTTTGACAATAGTCGCTTTTTGTGTTGAATTCTGCGTATTGAATATTATCGTAAATGTATTTGACAAGAGTTTCCAAAGCTTTCAAATTCTTGCTCATGTTTGGAATTTCTACATAAGAAATACATCCTCCTGATGATTTATCTTGGAATTTCGATTCAAATGAGAACTTTTCAAAAGCAGATATTTCTTCTCTTACATCAACGTGGAATGAATTTGTGTAGTAACCTTTATCTGTGATATTTTCGATTACTCCGAATCTTTCCCTGTCGATACTATTAAATCTGTGAGTTAAACTTTCTGCTGGAGTTCCATACAATGCAAATCCTAGATTAGTTTCCTTTTTCCATTGTTTTATTTTTTCATTCATGATATCCATTATTTTCATTGCAAATTCTTTGCCTTTTGGATTTGTGTGGCTTTCACCAATTGTTAGTAGCGTTGCTTCGTAAATTCCAATGTAACCCAAAGTCACAGTCGCATATCCTCCTATCAACAAATCTTTGATTGGTGTGTGTGGTTTAAGTCTCGCGATAGCTCCGTGTTGCCAATGAATTGGTGACGAATCACTAGTGACATCTTTTAGTAAATCGTAGCGTAATAATCCTGCACGTTTGCACATTTCCAATCTTTTGTCTAATATTTCGAAGAATTTGTCTTCATCTCCATCAGCCAAAATCCCTATTTGTGGCAAATTAATCGTAACCACACCGATATTAAATCTTCCTTCGAATTGATAATTTCCACGTTCATCTTTCCATGGTGACAAGAATGCTCTGCATCCCATTGGACTGAACACATTTCCTTCGTAGTTTTCTCTCATTTTCTTAGCCGAAATGTAATCAGGGTACATTCTCTTAGCTGTGCAACGAATTGCAAGTGAAGTCAAATGATAAAATTTGCTGTCCTTGTGAATGTTGTTCTCATCCAAAACGTAAATTAATTTAGGGAATGCTGGTGTAACATACACTCCTGCTTCATTTTTAATTCCTTGAATTCTTTGCTTCAAAATTTCTTCTATTATCTTTGCAGTTTCTTCCTTGTATTCATCGTGATCTTCAATAAACATAAACAAAGTCACAAATGGAGCTTGTCCATTGGAAGTCATCAATGTATTGATTTGATATTGGATTGTTTGAATTCCTGATTCCAAGTCTTTTTGAGTCATCTTATCTGCCATTTTTTCAGCCATGTCGATGTCTCCAAGAGTTTCAATGCACAAATTCAAATTCTTTTCGTAAGATTTTCTCAAATACTTTGACAAACATCTAATATCGATACTTTGACCACCGTATTGATTACTTGCTATTTGTGCGATTATTTGAGTCATTACATTACAAGCAACTTGGAATGATTTTGGCGATTCTATTAATTTGCCGTTTACAACTGTTCCCTTATCAAGCATATCTTTCATATTTACAAGGCAACAGTTAAACATTGGTTGAATTATGTAATCCATATCGTGAAGGTGAATTGCTCCTTCATCGTGAGCTTGAAGCAAATCTTGAGGAATAAGCTTTCTTCTAGCAATATCCTTACTAACTTCACCAGCTATTAAATCTCTTTGAGTAGAAGCTATCACTGCATTTTTGTTGGAGTTTTCTTCTAACAAATCCTTGTTACTTTCTTCCAATAAACCGATTATACTTTCATCAGTAGTGTTAGTTTCTCTTTTATATTTTTGTACGGCTTTATAGTTTTCATATGCTCTTGCCGTAGCGGGATTGTTGTACTGAATTAACTTATAATACACTTGGTCTTCGATATCAGTAATACTCAAAACTTTTCCAATCGTTTTGGCATATCCTTCAATTTCTTTGGCGATTTTTTCAGCCAAATTTTCCTCGTAAATTCCTGTACTACTATTCATAGCTTTTTCTATCGCAACGACAATTTTTTTAGCATCAAATTCAACTTGTCGCCCGTCTCTTTTTTCTACAGTTAGCATTTGCAATCCCTCTTCTCTTTCCTTTTTTTATAAGATTAAATCATTTTTTTACTATTTCCTAATACTGCTTTATTATATCAAATACTACAGATAGTATCAATATGTGGGTTTTTGATTTTTATTCATACTATATATAGTTAGTAGGATTTAAAACATTAAAAAAGCACCTTATCAAAAAGGTGCTCTGCATAATAATTTAATTGTGGCAAATTTAAGCTAATATTTATAATTTTAAAATTATTTTAAAATTCCAAATTCATATCCCTTATCTTTAAAATTTTTAATAATTGCTGAAAGTGAATCAACAGTTAGTTGTTTTCCTGGTGCATCGTGACACAAAACTACAACTAAATCTTGCTCAGCTTGATAAGTTAATGAAGTATTTGCAAATTCAACCATACCTTCTACTGTCGTTGGTCTTCTGCTTTTTGGTTCAGCATCTCCAACTAAACTGTTCCAATCTATCCAGTGAATGCCCAAAGATTCTAATGCATCATCGCCTGGCTTTAATTGTTGCCAACTCATGTGTCCGCCCGGATATCTCCACACACTCGTTTTAAAATCAGGACCAAGCACATCTTGTAATGCTTTTTGTGCCATTTCAGCTTCTTTTTTAATTCTATCAGCGTTTGCAACTCTTCCTGGATATAATTTTGAATAATCGTGTTCAAAAGAGTGAAGAGCAATTGCGTGACCTTCATTTAATTGGCGTTCCAAAATATCTTTTGTATCTTGTGAAACATGTTTACCAACTACAAAAAATGTAGCAGGAACATTTTCTTTCTTTAATACATCCAAAACTTGTGGAGTTATGCTGTGATTTGGACCATCATCAAAAGTCAAGAAACAAATTTTTTTGTTGTCAGTGTTTTTAACATATCCCTCAGATTTTGTTGGTCTAATAAATTGACTAATTGTTTTGGCATCATAAGCATACGAATCTGCTTTTAAAATATGATTTGAACCCTTCATTAATTTATTCGGATCTGGTTTTGGCTCTTCTTTTTTCTCTGCGTTTTTTTTGTTCGATTTCTTAGAAGAATTCTCAGCTACTTTTGGATTAAGACTTTGTTCGCTGTTGGCTACTTTTACTGCAACAAAACTTCCCACAGCCAATACAAAAACCAAAAGAACTATTGAGTTGATAATTTTCTTTCTTCTCTTGCGTTTTCTTCTCGCTTCTCTTTCTTCTCTCATAATTTCTCCTATTTCTTATTTAAAATCTCCAAAGCTTTTTGAAGTTGGTTATCTTCATTCATAAACTCAACTCCGATACCCTTAGCTTTTTCATCTAATTTGATTTCAACATCTGGTTTAACACCTTGCTTGTGAATTTTATTGCCATTTGGTGAAAAATACTCGCTAATAGTAAGCTTCAATCCTTCGCCTTTTTCCATCGGAATAATCGTTTGAACGATACCCTTTCCAAATGTTTTTTCTCCGACAACCGTAGCCTTCTTGTAATCCTTCAAAGCCCCCGTCAAAATTTCAGATGCAGAAGCACTTGAACCATTCACAAGAACTACCATTGGTAGATTTTGTTCCGAAGAATCACTCTTTTGAACATCTTCTTTTTTATTCTTATCCACAGTCTTAACTATTACTCCTTGTGGAAGAAGATAGTCTGCTATTTTAACCGTAGAATCCAACAAACCACCAGGGTTGTTACGCAAATCCAAAACAATTGATTTCACATTTTGCTTTTTCAAATTTTCGTATTGTTCGATAAATTCCTTATCAGTTTTCCTGTCAAATTGAGTTATATTGATATATCCTATGTCTCCAATTTTTTGAGAATTAACAGTAGTCAGACTAATCATACGACGTGTGATATTTACATCGAAAATCTTACTAGTTTTGTTCTCCATTCTGGCAATAGTAAGCTTAACATCTGTATTAGGCTTACCTTTCATAACCTTCACTGCATCATTCATTTGTGATGCATTGTAATCCTTGCCGTTAATTTTAAGTATAATATCATCTTTTTTGATGCCTTTTTCAAAAGCTGGACTACCTTTGATAGCACTAACAACAGTTATAGCACCAGTTTCAGAAGGAGTAACCACAATTCCAACACCTGCATATTCTCCCTCAGTTTGTTGATTCAAACTATCCATCTCTTCCTTAGTCAAAAACTCAGAATAAGGATCTCCCAAAGCCTTTACATACCCTTCGACAGCCCCTTCTTGTTGCTTGTTCTTGTCTATATCAAAAAGATAATATTGGTCAATTAAGTTTTCAATCTTATTGATCTTCGCTAGTGGAATACCATTTTCATTCGCAATCGCAGTTCTTTTTCCTGTAGCATTTCCTACAGAAAAACTTAGATAGACCAATAAGCAAAGTCCCAATCCGATAAAAACTTTTTTTAATGTCTTCATAAATCACCTCTTAACTAATATATAGTATAACAGATTAACGATTTTTTGTATTAAAATTGAGTTACAATTTGTCTAAGATTATTTGGTTTTTAATAAAAAATATCCCCTCTTAATAAATAAAAGAAGATATTAATTACATTATTTAATTGTTAATAGCGTAATTCATAACCCTGTCATTTCCAATAGCATAATCTTGGATTTGATTTTCGATAAACATATCTGGATACCACGTTGATCCATCTCTTTTATTAAGATTGGAACAGTGTACTACGTCATCTAATGTATAATCGTACCTTGTGACTCCACTAGATTTTTTTACAAATAATTTACTACTTCCTAAATACATAATACTTGACGATTCTGTCGTCCAACCAGAAGGTCCTCCAGTATTTTCCCCAATTATCTGAAGATTATCAAGATTTCTCTTAACTCCGTCTACGAAAAAGGATCCAGCAGAGTAATTTTCTGATCCAGTTAATAATTTTATTTCCAATTTAGGATTCAATAGTTGATATCTTTTCAGTGCCAATTCAAGTTCCCTTGCATGTGTTGGCCAACCACCTGTGTTGTATCTTACATCTACAATTATTTTTTCTATATTATTTTGTGAAACATCTTTATCCATTTTTTCTATCATATTTTCCAAGATGTTATTTTTATCGGTATTATAACAATTGTTGTATTGTATGATTAAGTTAGTATCATTAATATAATAATAAAATGGTTTCATTTTCATGTATCTCATCTTGTCATTTTTTGTGAATTTATTTTTTGTGATATCTGTCATATCATATAAGATTTGAGAAAAATCTGTATTTTCATAACTATATTTGTTTATTTTAAAATCTGGCAAATCTATCATTTTGATTTTTTTATTAAGCTTTTTGCCATCAGTTTCTATTTGTAATTTTACTTCTCCATTTTTAATTATATTTTCTTTTTCTAGTGCATCTCCATAATATAAATAAAAATCTTTTATTATCGTATTTTTGAAATATTTATTTTCTGCTGAAGTGTATTTGTATAATCTTTCTGTTATGTCCTTGGTATCAATATCGGCAAATTTTATTATCTTAGAGTATAATAAATCTTCGTATTCAGGTGTTGTATTAATTATGTAATAATCTCCATTTATAATTCTAATCTTAATTGGCATACAGCTTTTCCCTATTCCATACATAGCTGAAGTATGTCCATCATTAGTGTTTGCAATTAATTTTGCAAAATCTAAGTTTAAATCAGAAACCGTTTTATTGTCCGATGTTTTCAATAGCTCTTCACCAAGTTTTTCTATTTCTTCTCTTGTAGAATTTCCTAAATAAGCTTGCCATTCCAAATAATAATTTATAAAATTTTTCATATCTTTTTCATACTCAGATTTCGTAAGTACTCTGTTTAATTCAATTTTTCCCAATTGTTTAACTCTTAAATCATCAAGATTGTGCTCTTCTAAATTTAAATTAAGTTCTATTGGTATTGTAAGAATTTCATTATCCAATTCATTCTTTGCAAATCCTCGTGTTTGTGTATTTAATGCAAGAATGCACGTTAGTAAGAATAAAATTATTTTTTGACTTCTCTTTGTTTTTTTCATTTTTCCCTCTTATTTATTGTCAATCGTTTTCTATAAACTCATATTACAAACAAAGAGCATATTTGTCAAATATTTAGTTATTTATTTCTGAAAACATCGGGAAAATTCTGCAATAAAAAAAAACTAAGTTATTGCTAACTTAGTTTCATAATTATCTTAAATAGTTAAGGGGATCAGTGTGTTGACCATTGAATCTAACTTCAAAATGAAGATGAGGTCCTGTTGAATATCCAGTTGATCCCATATATGCAATTAGTTGTCCACGTTTTACTCTTTGACCTACGCTACAATTAAATCCACTCAAGTGTCCATAATAAGTCAAAGCTCCATTATCGTGTTGAACTTTTACAAGATTTCCGTAGCCACCGCTCCATCCAACGTGAACTACAACTCCATCTTCTGCAGATACGATTTGTGTTCCCATTGGCGCTGCAATATCAAGTCCTGTGTGGAATCCTGATCCTCTTCCGAATGGATCGCTTCTCCATCCATAAAAAGAAGTCATTCTGTGAGATGATGGTACAGGCCATTGTAAGTATGCTCCATCGTTATTGATGACTGGTGCTGAAATGTTTGTGTTGATGGCTTTATTTCTTTGCGCCATTTCACGTCTTCTTCTTTCAGCTTGAGCTCTTTGTGCGGCAAGTAATTTTGCTTGTAATATCGCCTTTTTTTCTTGGTCGATTTTGCCGTCAATTTTTTCAAGCTCTTTAATTAATGAAGATATTTCTGATTCAGTCATGGTTACATTTTTAGATATATCGTCGATTAATTTTTGTTGTTCTGCCAATGTATCATTTAATGCTACGACTTTTAATTCCAAATTCTTTTTTACAATTTCCATTGTTTGCATCTTGGATTTTAGTTCGTCTTGTTTGTAATCTAATGAGATTTTTTCGTGTTTCAAATCATTCAATAGATTTTTGTCAAATCTAGCAATGTAATTCATCAAACTTACGTTGTTCAATAAATCATTCAAATTTCCAGATCCGAAAAGCACATCGACCTTTGCGCCGTCTTTTGATATGTACATTCCTTTTAATCTTTTTTGAAATTCTTTTGTTTTTTGGCTGATACTAGATTTGTAATTTTCGATTTCTTTTTTAGTGTCATCTATTGATTTATTAATTTTCGCCAATTCTTGTTGTTGAATAGCAAGTTCTGACTGAGTTTGAGTTAATTTTAAGTTGATGTTTTTCAACTTTTCCAACTCAGCGTCTTTGTCATCTTTTAATTTATTTAGGTTGGATTTAGATTCGTTTAAATCCGAAGTTTTTGCTTTTTTTTCGTTATTTAATTCGGTTAATTTGTCTGCATACACTGCATTAGTCATAAGCATCATGCACAAGGCTAATGCGACAATTTTCTTCTTCATAATTCCTTCCTTATATTTTGAGATATTTTTTGCTACTTAATACGGAACCGAATGCCCCAATTCCGATACCTAGACTGATAAAAATCTTCAACAAATCCCACCTAATCATCACTGGTGGAACCAAATATGTTGATATCAATCCATACACAGTCTTATTATACCTCAAATACCCATATCTGTACAGGTAATAACAAGCCAAAAACGCAACCACAGCGCCAATTATTCCGAAAAATATTCCCTCAACAACAAGCGGTGCAGATATTACCAAATTCGATGCACCAATATTTTTCTTAATGGCAATTTCTTTTCTTCTGGCATACACAGTTAATCTAATCGTATTTGAAATATTTATTATTGAAATCATCACTAATATTGCAACAACGATTGATCCAGCGTATTTTACAATTCTAGATGCATTTGAGATTTTTGCAATTAAATCCTTGTAAAAGCTTACCTTTTCAACTCCATCTATTTTTTGAAATTCTCTAACGTATTTTTCAGCATCGTTTACATCCTTCAATGTAACTTCAAATGATGCAGGAAAAGCTGATTCCATACCTTCTATCAGAGTTTTATCATCTAAAGACTTGGAGAAATTCTCCATAGCTTGTTTGTTGGAAACATACTTCAAATCCTTAATTCCATCTTTTTGTTTGATAAACTGTTCAATCTTTTTCGTCTTGTCCTCTTGAATTCCATTTTCCAAGTACACATTTACAAGATTAACTTTTCCTTCTATGTCTTTTACAGCTTGATTCATCGTCAACATAGATATAATTACAGATCCCAAAATCAAAAGCGCCAGAGATATCGTCGTCAAAGATGCAAGTCCCATCGATCTGTTTTTCCAAATACCTACAAATCCTTCCTTCAAAGTGGATATCATAACTCTAATTCTTCTCATACATTCCACCTTCTTCATCTCTAACAATAATTCCTTTGTCCAATTGAATTACTCTTTTTTGTAATTTGTTCACAATATCTTTCTCGTGAGTTATCATCAAAACAGTCGTGCCACGTTCATTAATTCTAACCAACGCATTGGCAATGTCCATACTAGTCACTGGATCCAAATTCCCCGTAGGTTCGTCTGCAATAAGTAGTTTTGGTTTATTAACCATTGAACGTGCAATGCACACTCTTTGCATTTCCCCGCCGGATAATTCGTGAGGATATGCATTCTTTTTGTCTTTCAAATTTACCAAATCAAGCACAGTATCAATCGTAGATTTTATTTCTGAAGAGCTTTTCCCCAAAATTTGCATAACGTATTTTATGTTTTGGTACACAGTCTTATTCTCCAATAATTTAAAATCTTGGAACACCATTCCTATACTTTGTCTTAATTTAGGAACCTTTCGTGCTTTTAATCTAGTTATGTCTTCACCGTAAAGGTAAATCTTACCCCTATCTGGATTTATTTCTTTAAGTATAAGTTTAGTAATAGTTGATTTGCCCGCACCACTTGGCCCAATCAAAAAAACAAATTCACCTTGTTCAATTTTAAAATTGCAATCGTTTAGTGCGCACACTTTATTTTTATATGTCTTATCGACATGAACGAATTCTAACATTTTTCACCTCGTAAACCTAATTATATCACAGTCTTTTTAAATTTTTAAACAACTGGATATTTAAATCTTTTTAGGGTATATATATTTTAGGTGATGAAAATGAACAAAAAAGAAATTAGAAAACAAATGTTAAAACAAAGAGACTCCATCTCTGATAAGCAAAAAGTCGACGATGAACTCTTAAAGGAATTGGAAAACTTAAAAGAATTCAAAAATTCCGAAAACTTTTTTGTGTATGTAAGCTTTGGATCTGAGTTTAACACTCATAAGCTTATAAAAGATTTGTTGGAACAAGGAAAAAAAGTGTACGTTCCCTATGTAAAATCAAAAGGACACATGATTGCAGTAGAAATCAAAAGCATGGACGATTTGGCTCCTGGAGCTTACGGAATCCTAGAACCTAAAAATCCAGTTGAATCAGACGTTAAATTTGATTTCATGCTAGTACCTGGACTATGCTTTGACAAAAACAAATACAGAATCGGCTACGGCGGAGGATTCTACGATAGATTCATCGACAAAATCGGCGAAGATTCGTATAAAGTATCCATAGTCTACGATTTTCAATTAGTCGATGATTTAAATCCAGAAGAATTCGACAGACCAGTAGACAAATTAATAATCCAAAAATAAATACACACAATCAAAAAAGACCACAAAATTGAATTTCAATTCATGTGGTCTTTGAATCTTCTCATATTCCTAGAAATATCTAATTAAATATTCCCTTTATTCTATCAAACAAAGAATTGTTTCCTTCATCTCTCAGCACATAATTCATAACCTTGTCATTGCCAACTGCGTAATCTTCGATTTGGTTTTCGATAAACATATCAGGATACCACGTTGATCCATCGCCTTTGTTTAAATTCGAAGAGTGTATAACATCTTTGTAAGTATAATCATATCTTCTCATTTCTCCTGATGTGTATATGAATAGTCTGCTTTTCCCGAGATATACAATATTTCCTCCAGACATATTATGATTCGAAGCTCCCGCAGTATTTGTTCCAATCATCTGTACATTTTCTAAGTTTCTTTTTACACTATCTATCATTCTTATTCCTGCTGAAAAAGTTTCTTCACCAGTTAACACTTTGATATTGATTTTTGGATTTAATAATTGATATTGCATTATTGCAAACTCTAATTCTCTTGCGTGTGTAAACATGCCACCACCATTATATCTGATGTCTAATATGATGTTGTCAATATCTTTTGCTTGTATTTCATTTTGCATTTTAGTTATCATATCTTTTAATACGTTATATTTATTGATATCGTAAGTATAATTATATTTAATTACTAAATTTCTGTTTGATTTATAGAAGTAAAATGGTTTATTTTTTGTGAATTGTTCTTTTTCCCAATTTGTATATACATCCCATTTTAATTCACTAATATCGTACATTATTTGATTGTAGCTTTCATCATCGTAGTAACTTTTGTATATTCCAACATTATCAGTGTTTATAGTATCTACAGTTTTATCAACGATTTTTCCATTTTGTAAAATTTGGAAATGTACTTTATCTCCTTTTATTATATTTTCTTTTTTAAGTAAATCAGTGTATAACATATAACTACGATGTAAAATATTTTTCCTTCCAGTTTCATTCTCTGCAGAAATGTATTTGCACACTATTTTCAATATTTCAGATGATTTTACACCTTCAATGCTTACGATTTTTGAATACAATAAGTCCTTGCATTTTTCCGTTGTGTTTATGATGTAGAATTCATCGCCAATTATTTTTATTTTGAACGGGAATCGCTCTGTCCCCAAAAAAGACATAGCAGTTGTGTGTCCATCGTTCATGTTAGATATTATTTTAGCAAGTTGCAAATTCAAATCACCAACGGTATTTTCTGTTGGATTTTGTAGTAATTTATCAATATCCGAATCTAGTTGTTCTTTTGTGTATCCGCCCAGATATCCTTGTTCATGAATATAAAAGCTTTTAAAATTATTAACATCTTTTATGTAATCTTCTTTTGATAAAACTCTATTTAATTCAATCTCTCCAAGTTTTTTATGCTTTTCCTTGTTTGTGTCCAAGTTTCCCTTATCATACATGCTATCTACAGAGAATGTAAGCACCTCTATATTATCAAGTTCGTTGTCAGAATATGAAATATTAGAAAAAGCTACTGCTATAACTATAATTATAGCAGCGCTCATTTTTTTGATCTTATTTATCATTTTTGATTTGTAACCCTTTTCTGTATGGATTAACACATGGATATACTGGATCTATACCTCCTCTTCCACCTCCGTCCAATACTATACAAGCTGAACTTGAATTTGGTTTTATTTTAATTAAGTTTCTACTATTTCTTTCTTTAATGATTTTCATAAAATACTCCTTTCAATATTTCCTGATATTATTTTTTCAAATTTTTTATTTTATTGATCAAGAAATTGTCTCCTTCATCTCTCAATGCATAATTCATCGCAGGATCATTTCCTATCATATAATCTGCAAATGACTGTTCTGCGTAAAAGTCTGGTGACATTGTATTCCTGTCAAAATCAAAGTTCATATAATTAAACAAATACGAATCGACATTTCCATAGTATTCTCTAAAAACCATCATACAGTAAGATATTTGAAAATAAGTATCTTTAGTATAAAACATATTAACATTTCCAGCAGATGTTAATACTGGAAATCCACTATCTGTACCAATTACTTCAACGTTATGAAAATTCTTTACAAATAGCAAAGCGCAGTCTCCTGCAGCAGAGTAAGTTCCATCGCTTACAAGAACTTTTATTTTGGTTTTAGGATTTGCTCCCTGATATGCCATCATCTTACTAAAAATATTGAAGATATTTGAGGAATCTCCTCCGGAGTTATATCTTAAATCAATGATTATATTTGAAAATTTGTTACTATCTAATTTGTCACAGACATCCTTGGTGAATTTTTCAATCTTATAATTATCATTTTCAGTACAGGAATTATATCTAAGAATTAAATTGTCACCTTCTATTTCAATATAATGTAATCTGTTTACATCTACAGGATATGATAATGGTTTTATTGAAACATTTTTTTCATTACTAGTTCTTTTTCTTTCATATTGTAATATATCAGTCTTTTTCCCATTTACCTTTAATTTACTTACTATTAAATCATCTGACTTAACAAATGGTATATCTACTTTTATAATTTTATCTGCTGTTTTTAATTCATAAATATTCTGTTTTTCTGCAATTAGATTTTCTTTTTTCAAAATATCGTAAGAATTTAAGAAATAATTTTGATGACTACGTCTAAAACTTTTGTTTTCTCCAATAGCATAAGTTTCTAATCTATCAACAATATCTTCTATTTTAATATTATTTATGCTTATAACTTCTGATCCTAGTAAGTTATTAAATTGTTCATTTGCTTCCACTATATAATATTTCCCATTAAATTCAGCTATAAAAACTTCAGATTTTTTCATATCAATTGGATGAATAGAAACATGCCCTTGTTTATATTTTGAGATTACTTTCATTAAATCAAGATTTAGATCCAGAACAGTTTTATTTTGTGAATCATTTAATAGTTTATTATACGAATTTGTAATTTCATCAATGTTTTGTGCTTCATAATAAACATGATTATCTATCATAAAATCTCTTATACATCTTACCTGATTCTCGTATTTCTGCGAACTAATTGGTTTAATGCCTTCAATTTTTTTAGAATTATATTTTTCAATGTTACTAGTGTTGATGTAATCAATTAAGTCCTGTTGACTATTTGTTATAATTTCGTCCTGCTTAACAAAACTAGTAGTGGTTATAAAAAAAATCATAATCACAACTAACTTTATTTTTTTACTTAACGTCTGTCTTTGCAACATATCCATCACCTTTATTATAATTCTTGAACACATACTAAAGTTCCATAACAGTTGCATTTGTTATTCCAACAAGAAACTTTGCTAATGCTACAAACTCCACTTCCACTTGTTCCCGCTCCGTGATTTCTTCCGTTCATTAATACTTTCATATTTTCCTCCTTGAATTTTATCCCGTTTCTCCAAATTTATTTTTAGAGAATGCCGTTCTCTAACTACCTGTTTTTAATTTTATTAATTAATAATAGACTGCAACTTATTAATTAGCGAACTATCTCCTTCATCTCTCAATGCATAATTCATTGCTGGATCATTTCCTATCATGTAATCTGCAAATGACTGTTCTGCATGAAAGTCTGGAGTAAGCAGGTTTTCATCGAAGTCATAGTTTTTGTAATTATGATTGTATATATCTTCAATGGTATATTCAGATCTGATTAAAGTATCACCGTAACTGCAAATGCTTTTAATGCTACTTATATAAAACACATTATTTATTCCAAATGTATTATTTATTGTACTGCTTGAATCAGTTCCTATTATTTCTATATTATCTATGTTTCTCATTGTATTGATGCAAGCTTCTCCTCCAGCAGAATATGTCAAATTTCCAATCAATAATTTGGTTTTTGTTTTTGGGTTTTGTAATTTATATAACATAATTTCTTTTAATATCGGACTATAAACATAAGAGTGTCCTCCCGTATTAAATCTTATATCTATAACGATTTTCAAAGGTTTATTAGTTTTTAAATTATCATTTAGCTCTTTTTCAAATTTATCTATAGTGTACTTATCATTTTCAGTGCAAGAATTAAAATGTATTATCAAACTATCATTTTTATTTTGAAGATAAAATAGTTTTTCTCTTATATATATCTTATCTAATGGATTAATAGTAATATTACTTAATTTTTTGACTTCATGAATATTTTCAAATCCTGTATCCTTATATATTTCATTAAAATCTGATTTTATTTTCTTAAACTTCCACTTTCCAGTTTTTATTGGTGTGATTTCTTTATAATATATTTTGCCATTATTTTCTAATTTAAATTGGACTTTTTCACCATTTACTATGTTTTCTTTTTTTAGAAAATCATAATGCATTATCCCTCGAATTGAGTTTGTTGCAGTGAAGATTTTATTTTCTCCATAAAAATACTTTGAAACTTTTTCTATTACTTTTTGTATAGGTACTCCATTAATATCTAAAATTTTTGCTGCTGCTATCTCTTTATTATTTTCAGAAAAGTATATGTAATATCCATCTTTGAATTTCATAAATCTTATTGGCAAAATTTCTGTATAATAATCATTACTTATTCCAAAATGTCCTTGTCTCAGACTAGATATCAGTCTTTTACATTCCATTTGCGTATCAATAATTGTATGAGCTTTCTCATTTTGGATTGCTTTTTTACACTCTTTTGAAAAGTCTTGCCTAGAAATTCTATCAAATAATATGTGATTATCTAACACAAATTTTTCAATTCCTTCTATGGTATTCTTATATTCTTGTTGGGATATTTCATCTTTAAGATTGATATCCTCAGTTTCACCATATTCTCCATCTATCGAATACATCTTATCTAGCATATAAGATGGAATTTTTTGCACACTAGTGTCATAATTAAAACCTGAAGTAAGTATAATAAAAATTATACTTAAAACAAGCTTTAAATACATTTTTTTACTTGTATTTATTTTTGATTTCTTCAATTCCATAATAAAAATTCCCCCCCCCAGAAAAAAGCAATTAAGTATTATGTTTCCACAAGGATAATATTTTTTTGACTAGACAAGAAATACCATTAACTGTTGAACAAGGACTACTACTATTTGTTCCTGCTCGATTATCTCTACCATCCATTAAAATTTTCATATTTTCCTCCGTTAACTTCATATGTTATTTCTGTAAATCTATATTTAGTTAATGTTATTTTCCAAATACCTTTTTTAATTTATTAATTAAAAATAGACTTGATTTTATTAAATAAAGAACTATCTCCTTCATCTCTCAATGCATAATTAGTCGCAGGATCATTTCCTATCATGTAATCTGCAAATGACTGTTCTGCGTGGAAATCTGGTGTCATTGTATTATGTATATAATCGTAATTCTTATAATTATGGTTATATACATCACTAAGCATGTAATCATTACTAAAGACTTTAGGACAATATGTTCCTAATACTTGAAATCTTTTTACATAAAATAAATTCAAAGCGCCTGATGCCATTCTCACAGGAAATCCTGAGTTTTCTCCAATAACTTCTACATTATCTAAAACTTTTAATATACTCAATGCATTATCACCTGCTGCAGAATAAGAATTCCTTCCTATTAAAAGTTTAATCTTTACATTTCCATTTTTTGATTGATATTGCATTATTTTCATTATTATATTCTCGAAAAGATAATCAGATCCACCTCCATTTAGTCTTAAATCAATAACTATACATTTAGGATTTTTGCTAATCAATTTTTCATTAAAATCTTTTTCTAACTCATAAATACTGCTGTTTTCATTTTCAAGTGCTGAATCATAATGCACTATTAGACTATTATTTTTAATTTCATTGTAATATAATTTATTTTTTGGTTTATTTTTTGGTATTGGTCTGATTTTAATGAATTCATCTTTTAAATTATTAAAATAAAATTCACCAATATTGAATGTAAAGAATTGTTTATTATTTATTTCTATTTTGTTTACTTTAATTTTGGGGAAATCACTTGATTTTATATCATAATTGTATTTATTATTGTCTTTTTTTAAAGTTAACCTTATATTATGGTCTTTTGTTATATTTTCTTTTCTCAATAAATTCATCATTATTATATTCTGGCATGCTACTTTATTACGAAATGATTCATTTTCACCAGATACATAGTTAGATATTCGTTTAATTACTTCATCTATATTAATTCCATTTATTTCCAATACTTTACTTCCGATAATATCATTTTGCGAACTTGCAAATACATAATATCCGTCACGAAATTTCTCTAATATAATATTTGAATATGAATTTTCATAATCGGATATAACTTGTACATGTCCTTGTCCAAGCTTTGCCATAAGTAATTTCATATCATACTGCATATCTAATAATGATTTAGTATTCGCATTCCTGATAATATTATTACATTCACGTTTAAATTCTTCTCTTGAAACATTATCAAACAAAATATGGTTTTCTACCATAAAATCCCTGAATTCTTTCATGATTTCTTTATATTCTTCTATATCTATCTTATCTTGTGGATTTATGTCCACAGTTTCTAGCTTATTAATATTCTCATTTGAAATATACATGCGTGTAGTATCTTCATCAAATTTATCTATGTATTTAAAACCAGTAGTAGTCATGATAAATATGATAACTACTAATAGGTTAATAATTTTATTTTTAAAATTTATTTTCTCATTAAACAATTTTATCCTGAAATTTTCACAATTTATTCCGAAACAATTGCAACTTAAATTACCACAATTAGATTCAGTAATACTGCCGGCATCGTTATTGTTTGTTTCTACTCCAGGATTTCTTCCATCTAGTAATAACTTCATTCATTTTCTCCTATTAAAATAAATTTATATTTAGCTAATATTATCCTAATAAAAACCTTTTAATTTTTAGAATATAGAAATCCCTTTATTTTATCAAACAAGGAACTATCTCCTTCATCTCTCAATGCATAATTCATCGCAGGATCATTTCCTATCATGTAATCTGCAAATGACTGTTCTGCGTGAAAATCCGGTGTAAGCATATCCCCTTCATAATCATAGTTTTTATAATTATGATTAAATACATCTTCCTTTTCATAATTTTGTTTAACTATTCTTATCCCATAATTACAATAAAGTTTTAGACTTTTGATATAAAACATACTATCAGAGCCCGTTGTATTTTTAATTGTAAATCCCGAATCAGATCCTATTACTTCAACATTATCCATTGTTCTCATCGTTTGCATAGTTGCGGGTGCTGTTGCAGAATATGAATTATTACTTATCAATACTTTAATTTTTGTCTTGGGATTTTTTATCTGATACAATGACATTTCTTTTAAAATATATGGGTAAATGTAAGCACTACCTCCCTCATTGAATCTTAAATCCACAACTATTGTAGAAGGCTTACTTTCATATAATTTTTTATTTATCTCTTTCGAAAAATCGAAAATATTAAATTCTGCATTATCAAAACATGAATTATAATAAATTATTAAATCTTTGTTTTTTATTTCAGAATAAAAGTTTTTTTCTGTTTGATTTATTACATCAAGTGGTTTAATGCTAACAGAATTCTGATTATTCATTCTATTTACAATCTTAGCTATATTCATAAAATAAAAATCAGTATTTTTAGAGTCCAATTTCCCAAATTCCCATTTTCTGAAATTTTGAGGAATTACATTTTTATAAAATATTTTCCCATTTTTTTCTAATTTAAGTGTTATTTCATTGCCACTTACTATATTTTCGCGTCTTAAATTATCGACTATTCTAATGTTTTCAATTGCAGAAAATCTGGATATATTCTTGTTTTCACCTAAAAAATATTTTGATACTTTCTCTTCTACTTCTTCAATTGGAGTATTATTTATTGCTAAAAGTTTGCTTCCTAGCATGTTACTGTCTTGTTTGTTGCATATTTTTATGTAGTAACCATCTTTTAACAGAATTAAATCTACTGGCAATTCTTCAGTAAAATATCCTGACCCAAATCCAAGATGTCCTTGTTTTAAACTTGACGCCAGTACTTTTAAATCTAGTACGGTATCTACTATTGTATGTTCTTTTTTATCTTTAATAAATTTGTCGCATTCTTTTGAAAATTCCTCTCTGGATGTATTATTAAAAATTATATGATTTTCTTTCAAAAAGTTTTCTACATCTTTTATTGTTTTTTCATATTCTTCTTGTGAGATTTTAGTTTTCAAATCAACCGTAATTTTGTCTTCTAAATTGATATTTTCTTTTGTAATAATTTCACGTATATATTCAGGTACTTCTTGCACATTATCTGAATATGTAAATCCTGAGCAAAAAGTTAAGAAAATTAAACTAAGTAGTGTTTTAGTAATAAAGCTAATTAATTTTGTCTTTTTATAGCTTATACAGATGTGTTCTTCTGTTTTGTTGTTTTTCACGCTAATTTCCACTCCTTTTGATAATGAAGCATAAATATTGCAACTTATTTGATATTTGACTTCTAACTTGTCGATTTTATTTTCAATGAGATTTATTTTGAATTTTAATGTTTTTATTCGAATCGTGTAACGTTTTCATAATATTTAAATAAAATCCTCGCTATTAATTCATATTATATTTAATTGATTTTTTTGTCAACAGTTTATTTATTTGAAGTTCTTATATATAAAGATTGATACGGATTAGTTTTTGTTCTTTTGTTTATAAATCAGATTATCCATAATAAACAAGTATAGATATTATCCGCTTTTGCTAACTTTATTTCATTTATTTGATAAATCTATAAGTATTTGTTTTTATATCGATACAAGATAGTTTCTTGTTGGAAATCATAATATGAACTAAAAAACAGAGACATTTTAATGTCTCTGTTCAATCTCTAATATTATTATTTAAAATCCAGTGTATCCACGAATTGTAATATTTCTAATAACTTTGTTCTTTTTTTGAATGTTTTTTCTATGTTTTTCTTCAAATATTGGTACAAATCATCGTTTCTAGCTTCAAATGATTTAATTTCCATGACAATATTCATGTACTTTTTGTCTTTGTATGTGCTTTTTAATCTCTTTCGATAAATTTCCCATACTTTTTCAAATGTTTTGTCTCTGTCCTGTTTGATAAGTTCTTCTACGAATAGTATAAAATAATACGAATCATGTATCGATGACAAGTTTTTGAACACATTCGTATAATCTTCTTCGTTCAAATATTTCTTGGTTTCTGATATGATTTCTTTCTCCATTTCAATTGAGTAATTATCATTGTCCAAGCTTTGTGAAAGCATGATTACATAATCGTTGATTAATTTGAATGTGGATTCTTTGTCGTCGACTTTTGAGTATTTGTACAGAAATTCTCTCCATTTTGCTATGAATTTGGTCATGTAATTCATAAGTATATACGTTCTTACATCTATTGTGAACACGTAATTAGATGTGAAGATGAAAAACTTTTTGAAATATTCAAAATATTTCAATAGCGCATCTGATATCATGCTAATGGATAATGTTGTGACTATTTCTTGGTTTTCTTCTGTCAATTCGATGTTGCCTTTTAATAGTGACGGACTATTTCCATATTGTATTAATTTTTTGATTGCGAATACAAATAGATACGAATATGATTGATCATCTTCGATTTTGTCGAATAAATCTTGTAGCATATCAAAATCTTTGTCTTTGATGAGATATAGTATGGCCTTTTTGTGAAGTTGTACTTCGCTCATATCGCTGTAGTAATTCACAACTGAAGAAAATGAATTTTCTTGTTCACGCTCAACTAAATCGATTAATTCGATGTCACTGTTTCTGTCGTTGATGTATATGTCGTTGATTTTAAGAAGTTCTTGTTCGCTATTTTCGTTTTTGAATGCGAATTTCTTCTTGTTCCAATCGTAGATGCTTAACCCATCTGTTCCTGTTTTTTTGTATATTAAAAAGTTGTTTAATCTAAAAATATCGTAATTTTCCATAGCTTAAATTATATACAAAAAAAGCTACCAAATCAAATTTGATAACTTTTTTATAAAATATGTAGTTTAGATTATATACCCACAGATATTTTTAAAGCTTCATCCAACTTTATCAGAACTCTATCGTCAAAGCTACCTACTTTTTCACGAAGCCTTTTTTTATCAATAGTTCTTATTTGTTCAGCTAAAATAACTGAATTTTTCGGTAAGCCGTACTTGGATCGTTCTATTGCCACGTGTGTTGGTAATTTCGCTTTATTTATTTGTGAAGTAATAGCTGCTATGACTACGGTTGGACTGTATTTGTTTCCCACATCATTTTGAACAACAACGACAGGTCTTACACCACCCTGCTCAGATCCAACAACAGGGCTTAAGTCTGCGTAAAATATGTCTCCTCTTTTTACCTTCATAAACTCACCCTATAAACTCTTCGCTATTTTAAGAACTATTTTTATTATATCCAAAACACTTCAAGAAATCAATATAAAAAACTTGCCCAACTTAAAAGCTGGGCTAAGATTAGTTGATTTTTTGTAAATAGTCACACACTTCTACGACTTTTCCATTTCTAGTATAAATTCTAGGAATTCTCATTGTAACTCTGCACAAAAGCTCATAAACATTTGTGTTTGCCATTTCTGCCAAATCATACAACGAGATTTCTCCCATGTCATCTTTTCCGAACAACAAAATTTTGTCGCCGACTTTTACATCTCTAATGTATGTTACATCTATCATGATTTGATCCATGCAGACTTTTCCCAAAATTTTTGCTTTTTTGCCGTTGATAATTACATAAGCTTTGTTGGATAATTCCAATGGATAGCCGTCAGCATATCCGATTGTCGCTGTTGCAACTACTGTTTCAGAGTTTGTCGTGAATGTTCTACCGTATCCAATGTCTGTTCCTTTTGGAACTGTTTTAATCATGGACACTGTTGTGTAAAGTGATGATATTTCTTCTAGGTTTAATCTTGAATTTTCCCTTACATAATCTGATGCGTGATAGCCGTAAAGTCCGATTCCGCATCTTATCATATCCAAGAAATATCCGTGAATTATCGCTCCTGCATCATTTGCTATGTGTTTTATTGGAACAGTTATTCCTCTGTTTTCCACATCAATCATAAAACCAATGTATGTATTGTATTGTTCTTTTGTATAGGAATAATCTTCGCTATCAGCATCTGAAAAATGGCTGTAAATTCCTTGCAACACTACATTATCCATTTTATAGATTTTGAAGATGTCTTCCAAGCATTTATCTTTGTCAAGTCTAACTTGAAATCCTAATCTTGTCATTCCTGTATCGATTTTGATGTGAACTTTGCATATTTTATTCAAACTTTTTGCAACGTTATTGATTTCAACTGCAGTTTCGTAATCGTAAACCGTTAATTCGATGTTGTTTTTTATTGCTACTTCAATGTTTTCATTGGAAATGTAGCCTAAAATCATAATTGGTTTGAATATTCCATTTTTGCGAAGTTCCAAGGCTTCATTTATATTGGACACTGCAAAGTAATCTATTCCTAAATATTCCAATTCTTTTGTGATAAATGCTGCGCCTTGTCCATAAGCATTAGCCTTTACAACGGCACACATTTTGACTAAATTGCTGATGTTTTTTATTTCTTTGTAATTGTGTTTTAATTTGTCCAAATCAACCTTCAAATAACTTTGATACTTAAACATTATTTCTCCTTACAGGCATTGATTGCTTCCGGTAAATTTCTAATAATATCCGATGCAATAATGCTATCTTCTCCTATTTTTTGTTTTGCAAAATCTCCAGCCATTCCGTGAATATACACTCCCAATTTACAAGCTTCGAACACATCTCTGTTGTGCATGAAACTTGCAATGATACCAGACAAACAATCGCCACTTCCAGCAGTCGCCATTCCCGCATTTCCAGTATTATTTACATATATTTCATCATTTTTTGCAACGATTGTGTGATGACCTTTGAGAACTACGATGCATTTGTGTTTTTTCGAAAATTCTGTGGCGACCTTTTCGCGATTTTGATTGATATATTCTACATCCAATCCAGAAAGTCTACTAAATTCAAGCGGATGTGGAGTTATCGCAACAGAATAATCATCAAATTCTAGTTCACTGAAGTCTTTTATTGAATTCAATCCATCAGCATCTATCAACACTGGTTTATGAAAATTTTTGAGTACGGCTTTTATCAATTCGTAATTTAATTTGTCTTTTCCCATGCCACAACCTATTGCGACACAGTTTTTATTGGAAATATATTCTAAAATCTGAGCAATAGAATTGGCACCCAATTTTTTGTCGACACACTCAAGTGGAAGTATTATATTCTCAACGGATTTTATTTGCATAATTTCTGAGATAACTTCAGGGACAATCGTGTACACCAATCCACTACCACAACGAAGTGCTGCCATGCTTGCCAAGTACACACTGCCACACATTCCGTTAGATCCACCGACTATGCAGACTCTTCCGTAGTTTCCTTTATTGGAAAAAGGATCGCGTTTTTTTATTGTAAAATCCATTTTAATCCTCCAACATCAACACGCACATTGCTATTGCGTATTCTTCATCGTGAGAAATGGATGCATCAATATCTAAAACTTTTGGAAATTTATCTGTATTTAATTTTACAACTAATCCCTCGTCATGTATAGACTCTACATCCATAAAACTCATTTTACCAATTCCAGTCTTCAAAGCTTTTGACACTGCTTCTTTCATGCAAAACATCCCCGCAATCGTCTCAAAACTTCTGTTTTTGGATTCAATGTATGAAATTTCACGTTCAGTGAAGACTTTTTTCATAAATTTATCCAGATTTTTGATGTTTTCTATTCGTGAAACTCTCAGAATATCAGTTCCACATCTAATCTTCATTTTTGATTCCTTCAAATTTTTCCAAGAATTTGTTTCTCAATGCTAAAAAATCTAATTTTTCGATATCTTCCACGCTTTCCACATCTTTTACGAAATCTTCTACTATTTCTCCTATTATTTCGAATGAATTTTGTGAAAAATTATTAATATTATACGATTCTGACAAGTATTTCATGCTTTCTTTCATTAATTTATCCGTCAAAATATCTTGGTAAGTTTGGTTGATATTGCAGTTACTGATTTCTTTTTCGATGACTTTTTTTATGGAATATATCACATAATACACAAAATCCATAAAAATTTCGTTGTTTTCTCTGTCATCAAGCGCAAATAATATTGACAAGCAGAAATTCCAGTTGAAGTCCTTGTCCAGTCTGCTGTTAAGTCCTTGTGCAAATGAAGTGTGAATGTAATCCCCAAATTCCATATCTGAAAAATCATACAATTCACCAAAACTAATCGGTTTGTTACTTATGGCATTGACCTTGTTTAATATGTCGATCAATCTTTCTTCGTATTGTTTTTTCTCCAAAACATCCATTACAGAAAACAAATAATCGCTCACTACATTTGCGATATTTCTCATATCTATTACAAAACCTAAGTTGTATTTCAGTTTGAGCATGTAACCATCGTGAATCATTTTTGTTATGATGCTTTTAAATTGTTGTCTTGTAGCGTCATCTTCGTTGGATTCCACTGTCATCATTTTTTTGTAAACGCTGTTTAATTGTTTGTCTATAATTGTAAGGTTATTATTGATTGAGTACATCACATCACGTATCAAATCTTCAGTCATAACGTAGTTTGAATTTTTGTACAAAATCGAATGATCTACCTCTCCCCAGAACACATTGACCATGGATTTGATTTGCACTTCGAAATTAATTTTCATGTCGTCATTTTCCACGAAAATAGCGTCGATTTTATAAATTTCGAACCCGTTTTTTTGTTTTTGTGGTTGTGGTTGATCCAGGTTAAGTCTGATTCTCATATCATACTTAGAATAATAATAGCCGTCTTCATCTTTGTAATAAAAAAGTCTTTTTAAATATTCGTACAAATCTTTTTCATTTTCATTGAAACGACATTCTATTCTAACTCCAATCAAATCTGGAAATAGATTGAACACATCCTCTACATCTTTACATTTTATATAATAATTTTGTTTTAGTATTTTTTCTTTGATGCTGTCTTCTTTTTTTACACGTGCGTTAATATTAATAACATCTTCGTTCGTTTCAAAAACTTTACTGAAAAACTCTTTTGTTTCTTCTGCAACAAAGTTTATGAATTTGTAACGACTATTAATTAATTTAACAGCATCATTCATAAATTGAAAAATTCCAGCTCTCATTTTATTCTCCTTTTTATTGCTACTACTATTTTACCATATTTAAGCATTTCACAAGCATCAAAAAAGAGCACTGCGTGTGCTCTTTTGATTTTACAATTTATAGAAACTTCATCCTGTTAGGATTAATGTCTCGTTCTATTTCGTGAAAGCCCTTGATTTCGATGTTGTTTTCTTCTATGATTTTTTCGATTTTCGGTTTGTCTTCCAAGTTATCGTACAATATAGAAATCCCACAACACACATCCAATACTCTTGGTGTTGGTGCAATCGTAGCTTTGATAGAATTTTCTTTGATTAAATCGTAAAGTTTTTGTCCGTTTGCCACATCTTTGAACAAGATGTAGTTCATTTTATCTGCCATTTTCAATCATTTCAACGAAGGCTTCAATTCTTGTCTTCAATTGTTCGCTGTCTTCGTCTGTATAGTCAGTTTCAATTCCCAATACTGGAATGTTGTGATCTTTAAGTTCTTTTTCTACAATGTGACCTTCTGTATCGTAAATGTTACAGAATTTTAAGTTAACATCGATTACACCATCAACGTTGTATTCTTTTGCAAGTCTGATGATGTCGTCAACTCTTTCAGTGTTTGGAGTGTAACATGCGCAGTTGATACCTTTCATGTATCTATCTGTTAGGTGATCAACCATTTCATCCATAGTTTTTCCAGATTCATCTACAGTTAATTCAAAATATCTTGAACCTGTACACATTTCTTCACATACAACAGCTGCTCCACTTGATTCAATGATGTGGTGTAGTTTCCAGTTTGGAATAGACAATGGAGTTCCTGTTAACATCAATCTTGTAGCGCCTTTTTTGTATACGCTAACGTTTTGTTCTTTTCTCTTGTCCAATTCGTCGCATAGTTCATTTACTTTTTGCGCAAATCTTGTTGGATCATCGTAGAATGCGATTTGTGAAATTAATAAGCAGTCCTTACCACTGATTGGAACATTGTCTAATTTACGGAATTCCCATAATCTTTGCATTGCACGTCTTTTGTTGTTGATTAAAACAATTGCATCGTGAAGAGATTCTGGAGTTAATTTGTTGCCAGTTAATTCTTCAATTCTGTCGATGTATCTATAAACTTCATCTTTAAAGAATTCAACGTCTTTGTCTCTTTTCATTTGTGGCAAATCAAAGATGTACATTGGAGCATCTTTTGACATGATTTCCCAAGCTTTTTTCTTGCCGTCGCAAGTCGTTTCTCCGACGAATAAATCTGCAAGTCTGAAGAATGGACAAGTTTTTTCAAATCTAGCACCTAGAGATGCTTTGATTAGTGGACATGTTGCAGTTGGAAGATATTTTTCTCCACCTGGTACCCAGAATTGTGATCCCGAACACAATCCAGTATTGATAGCTCCACAACCAAATACTACTTCATCAGGAACGTGAATACAGAATGTTCCTACAACTTTTCCGCCGTTTTTTTGGAATTCTATTAATTCAGCTGGTCTAATCCCGTGGATTTCTGCAACAACCATGTTGAAATAATCCATTTTTTCTGGTCTGTTTTCTTGTGATAAATATACATCACCAAATGCTTGTGGTAAAACTTCACACAAAACGTCGTGTTGATCGACATCCATTCCTAAATCTTCCCACATTTTTCTGTAATCTGCCATTTTTATACCCCCTAGTAAGTAATTACATTATCATCATAATCAAATTGGCTACAGTTATTAATCACATAATCAGGTTTGAAATCGAATTGCTTGTACTTTTCATCTATGTATTCAAATCCTTTTTTTGTAAAAATTTCGTGATATTCCCCTTCACAAAAATAACCTTCTTTGATTAATTGATTAAATTGTTTGTACACTCCAGCTGCCGCTTGAAGTTTTACAGATGATTTGTCCCTAAAAGAATCATCTATATGTCGTTTAATAAACTCAACTCTTTTGTCGATGTCGAAGATAAATTTGGAGAAGTATTCCACTTCGTATATTCTTTTCTCATCGACATCACACTGTCTGAGTTTGTATATAAGAGAAGAAATTTCTCTTGATTTTTCAATTAATTCGTCAAATATTTCTTCGTCAAATTTTTTGTCTAATTTTTCTTCAAGATATCCGATTAAAGACGTATAATCCTTGTATTTGTATACGAAAACATCCTTGTCAGTTTTCTTCTTCAACGTTTCGTAGCGAATTTTACAACTATCATCTACAATGAAAAATGATGAACTGAACATAAATGGACATCTGCCAAGTTCCAAATATGCAAAAGAAGAATTCAACATATCACAGTAGTTATTATCCGAATAATCTTCTGTGACTTCCTTGTCTATTCCGTAAGAATACACTGATTTCACTCCAAAACTCTCAACGATTTCCCATGGAATTCTTCCCCATAGTGAAACAATAGTTGTTGTTTTACTCAATGTGAGTGCATCAATGTATGCGTTTTTTCTAATATCCAAATAATCCATTATCTTGCTAGAACAGCTGCTCCCAACGCTCCTGCAAATCTCGCGTTTTCATTTGTTTCTACAGTTGCAGACAAAAGTTCTGACAAGTGTTCTGTCATATAATCATTTCCCGAAAAACCACCAGTCAAGAAATAATAATCAGTTGCTGGAAGTCTGTGAACCAAAGTTTTCACTTTGTTGATTATAGAATTAATTACACCACAGGCAATATCTTCTTTTGGTGTTCCTTTACCAATAAGTGAAATGATTTCTGTTTCAGCAAATACCGTACACATGGAAGAAATCTTGACATCTTTTCCAGTTCTCGCCAAATCAAACATCTCGTCAAGCCCAACTCCAAGACGGTTTGCCATTACTTCCAAAAATTTTCCAGTACCAGCAGAACACTTATCATTCATTATGAAATCTTCTACCATACCATTTTTGTAACTTATGGCTTTTGTATCTTGTCCTCCAATGTCGATAATAGTCATATCAGTATCGTTGAAAAAACTTGCGCCTTTTGCGTGGCATGTTATTTCTGTAACGACTTTGTCCGCAAATGGAACAGAAACTCTCCCGTATCCTGTAGCAACAACTTTGCTATTATCTTCGTTTACTCCATTTGATTCTAGCCATTCTTTTATAGTTTTACTTGTTTCAACAGAACTCCAGCCCGTTGGCATAACTTTTTTGAAAAGAATTTCTTTTTTTGAATCATCTAAAACAACTACCTTTGAAGCAGTTGAACCTATATCAATTCCTACATAATACATATTTATCACCATCTTCATTATAACATCAAACAAAATCTTTTTCTGATTTATAGGATTATTCAATAAATCACGCATTACTTATAGGAAAAATCTATAAGTAAAATGTGAATTAAAAAAGCCTTGAAAAATTAATTTCAAGGCTTGACTTGCTATCCTATTACTATAATATTTCCCCACCATCTAAAAATTGATTGTGATAATTCATTTGCAGCGTATAATCTGTCTTTTCCTTTTGGTTGTCCATTAAAGTACATTTCTCCCCAATTGTTCGGATCGTAAACTTCAAAATACAATCTATTATTGATATGAGTGTATCCTTTTACAACTAAGAAATGTCCTCCTTGGTAGTTGTAAAATCTACCGATATTTGAATTGTTGTTATTATTAAATGAAATAAATCCAGTATTCACACAAACAATTGCAATATTTCCATTATCCAATATATCTGTCAAAGTATCTTCTCCATTGTATACAATTGTACGATTTGGAATTCTTTGATCATTCAAATATTGTGATACAGTGTTTGTTGACCACCATCCACCTTGCATAGGATAACGATCTCTTGCTCCTGCTGCTGTCGCGATTGTATTTCTATTGAACCATTTCTCGACCATTACACTTGAAGATGGACCACAATTTGAGTTGCTAGCCCAGCCAGTGTTTCCTTGATCTATGTACCAATTATAGTTTCTGTTGTTGTGTACTTCTTGTCTTACTGCGCCTGTAAAAGTCGGTGTTACTAATACTACAATTGCCATTAAAAGCAATAATATTTTTTTGCTAATTTTCTTCATAATTTACTCCTTTAATTTTATTTTATAAAAAGAAGACGTTTTACTAATTTTTATAACCTCCTTATTTTATTTTTCTTCTTTTTAATAGCTAAGTTATTTGACTTTTTAACGATTAATTATGTAAATAAAATGAATTCTCTGTAATTATGTTATCGTTTACAATAAAATTATAACACGTAAATTTAAAATTTGAAATACTTTTGCATAAAAAAAGTAGCACATTTTTTTAAAATGCACTACTTCTTTTGTTTTCTAAAATAATGGCCATATAATTCTCAAAACAAATACAATTGCCAAGATATACATCAAAATCGAAACGTCCTTTCTCTTTCCAGCTAATAATTTTATCAAAACATAGCTAATCATTCCGAAAGAAATTCCTTCTGCTATTGAATAACAAAATGGCATTGCAATTATTGTTATGAATGCAGGAATTGCTTCAGAATAATCGTAAAAGTCGATTTCTTTTATAGAACTTAACATGAATAATCCTACGATTACCAATGCAGGTCCTGTTGCTTGTGCAGGAATCATTCCAAAAATCGGGAACAAGAATAAGCTTAGGAAGAAAAAGAATGCTGTTGACAAAGCTGTTAGACCAGTTCTTCCACCTTCTGCAACTCCTGATGCCGATTCAACAAATGTAGTTACTGTACTTGTACCAAGCAAAGCTCCAGCTGTTGTTCCAATCGCGTCTGCTAATAATGCAGGAGATGCTTCTTTTAATTTTCCTTGTTCATCTAACATACCAGCTTTTGCACTAACTCCAACCAAAGTTCCAACCGTATCAAAAATATCTACAAATAAGAATGTGAATACTACTGTGAACATATCAAAAGTAAATATTTTGTCGAATTGAATTTTAAATGCAACAGGTGCAAGTGAAGGTGGCAATGTAATTGGAGATCCGCCTTGGTATTTTGACACTCCCAAAATTAAAGCTAAAATCGTAGAAGCCAAAATCCCATACATCAACGCACCTTTGATTTCTCTAGCCAAAAGTAAAGCGATAATGAATAATCCTACAATAAATACTACGCTTTCTCTGTTCAAGAGATTTCCCAATTGTAAAACAGTACCTTCACCTTGCAAAATAATTCCTGAATTTACCAAACCAACTAGCGCTATGAAAAGTCCAATTCCACAGCTAACTGCTTTTTTTAAGTTAATTGGAATCGCATCAAAAATCATTTCTCTTACTTTAAATAATGAAAGAATTAAAAATACAATACCTTCCAAAAATACTGCAGTCAAAGCAAATTGCCAAGTATAGCCTAGTGTTTTAACAACTGTAAATGTAAAAAATGCATTAAGTCCCATACCTGGTGCCAATCCGAATGGTAAGTTAGCCAAAAAAGCCATACAAACCATAGCGATAATACTGGAAACGACACTAGCCGTGAAAACTCCGCCCTTGTCCATTCCAGTTTGGCTCAACATTTGTGGATTTACTGCTAAGATATAACTCATAGTCATAAATGTGGTAAATCCTGCCATTAATTCCGTCTTAACATCTGTTTTTTTCTCAGTTAGACGAAATCTTTTTTCTAAAAAATCCAAGTTTTCCCTCCTTAATTTTTATCAAAATCTTCGTATTCCAATTGTTTATCTTCCCAATCTGAATACAAAGAATTTTTCTCAGCATTAAGATTTTCCAATTCTTCATTTAATTGAAGAATTTTTTGAGGATCATCGTAAATGTCATTTTGACAAAAAATATCTTCAATTTCTTTGATTCTCTCATCAATTTTATCAATATTTGATTCGATAGTCTCGATTTGTTTCCTTAATTTTTTAAGATTATTAGTAATAGCTCGTTGTTTTTTCTTTTCCTTAACAGCGGCAGTTTTGTTCAAACTTTCTTCTGTTTCATCTGTTTTAGAATCATTTATTTTTTCTTGATAATAATCGTAATTTCCAAGATAAGTCGTCGCTTTGTCTTTTTCTAATACAATAATTTTATCACAAACTCTATTTAAAAAATATCTATCGTGGCTAATTACAAAAACCGTACCCTCATAATTTATTAAAGAATCTTCCAAACTTTCCTTTGAGTCAATGTCCAAGTGGTTAGTAGGTTCATCCAGTAATAAAAAATTTGATTTTGAAAGCATCAACTTCAATAACGATACACGAGCCTTTTCTCCACCACTTAAATCTTCAATCAGTTTGAAGATATCATCTCCAACAAAATTCATAATAGCAAGAGCACTTCTGATTTCGTAGTGAGTCATTTTAGGATATTCATCCCAAATTTCATCGATAATTGTATTTTTGTCGTTCAAATACATCTGCTCTTGGTCAAAATATCCGATATTAACATTGGAGCCAAGTCTGAATTTACCAGAAGTTGGTTTTAATTTTTTAGTAATAATATTAAATAAAGTCGTCTTTCCAACTCCATTTGCCCCGATTAACCCAACTCTTTCTTCCTTATATATATCTAAATTGCAGTTGTTAAATATAAGTCTTCCGTCGATTTCTTTGGATAAATCGTCAACCATTAAAACGTCCTTGCCACTTGGTGAAGAAATTTTGAATTTGATTCCAAATGTTCCATCGTCGTATGTCGGCTTATCCATCAACTTCATTTTGTCTAAGAGTTTTTTTCTGGATTGTCCTTGTTTATTCTTCTTAGCATTATCAGTGCTAGTGTATTTTTCAACGATTTCAAGTTGTCTCTTATACTCACGTTGTTGATTTTCGTAAGTCTTTCGTTGGATATCCATATAGATTTTTCTTTGTTTCATAAAGCCAGTGTAGTCTGTTTCATAGGTTTTAATACTCCTATTTTCCATATGAAAAATCCTATTTACGATACCATCTAAAAAATATCTGTCGTGGGATATAATAACACAAGCGCCCTTGTAATTTTTCAGAAAAGTTTCCAAAAACTCGATAGCTTTGATATCCAAATGGTTGGTAGGCTCGTCAAGTAACAAAACATCACATTTTTGTAGAAGAAGTTTTGCGAGCATTATTCGAGATTTTTGACCACCACTGAAATTAGTGACATTTTTATCCAAATCATCATCCGAAAATCCCAAACCTTTTAGTGTGCCTTTGATTTCAGAATCGTAGAGATATCCTCCCATTGATTCAAATCTTTCCAAATCTCTGTGGTATTTGTTCATCAAATCTTCCAAATCTTCAGCATCTTTCATTTGATTTTCGTATTCGCGAAGTTTTCCTTCTAATCTTAAAACTTCTGAAAACACACTCAAACATTCTTCGTACAAAGTATTAGTTGAGTCAAATGAGTTGTGCTGTTTTAAGTATCCGATTTTTAGATCATTTTTGATGAACAAATCCCCACCATCTTTGGACAATTCTCCTGTGAGAATATTGAACAAAGTTGACTTACCTGCACCATTTATTCCTATGATTCCAATTTTATCATTGTCGTTAATATTAAAAGTCACATTTTCTAAAATGCTTTTGTCTAAGAAAGATTTTTCTATGTCTTTTGCACCTATTAGAATCATTTTTTCACTTCCTAACTAAACAGTCAATCAACTCAATTCTGAGTTAATTGACTTCATATTTTCAAAGATGACAAAACTTTGTTTGAGTCTATATCTATAAGTTTGATTTCATCATCATCTATTATTGCAACTGATTTTACACCGTCTTTTGGAATAGAAGGGCTACCAGGATTTAATAAAATAACGCCGTCTTTTTGATCCAAAACTTTTACATGAGTGTGTCCAGTAATTACAATATCGCATTTGTTTGCATTTGCAATGCGAATTCTTTTATCTTCATCTTCCTCGTAGCCATGAATTGTCAATATTCTATGACTTCCAAGATTCATTATTCTATGTTTTTGAGTTAAATCATGCTCAATAACCATTTGATCCACATCGCTATCGCAATTTCCTCTCGTATAGACTACGTTATCCATTGATTTCAATATAACTGCCAAATCTTTTGGATTATAATCTTCAGGAAGGGCATTGCGTGGTCCATGATATAAAACATCTCCCAAGTGCAAAATGGTATCACAATCTTTTAAAATATCCAATGCTTTTTTCGTGTTTTCCAACGAACCATGAGTATCACTTATTACACCTATTTTCATTAGATTAATACCTCATCCAATATTTCTTTTACATTATTTGTAAAATAGAATTTGATTTTTTGTCTAATTTTAGGATCAATGTCTTGGATATCTCTTTTGTTTTCTTTTGGCAAGAAAACTTTATTAATTCCGTATCTATGAGCAGCCAATACTTTTTCCTTAACTCCACCAATTGCCAATACTCTTCCTGTAAGTGTTATTTCTCCAGTCATTGCAAAATCGTGTTTTACTTTTCTTCCTGTCAATGCACTTACTAGCGCTGTAACCATTGTAACACCCGCTGACGGTCCATCTTTTGGAACAGCACCTTCTGGAACGTGAATGTGAATGTCTTTTTCTTTGTAAAATTCACCCTTTATTCCCAAAGCTTCTTGGTTGCTTCTAATGTATGAAATAGCTGCCATTGCTGACTCTTTCATTACATCGCCAAGTTTTCCTGTAAGTTGTGTTTTGCCGCTACCATCCATAACATTAGCTTCAATTGTAAGAATTACTCCACCTACTTGTGTCCAAGCTAATCCATTTACAACTCCAACTGTATCTTCTCTTGGAATTTCGTCGTCAAGAACTAATTTTGAGCCCAAGAATTTTTCCAAGTTTTTATTGTTAACCACAACTTTTTTCACATCGTCTCTTACGATTTTCACAACAGCTTTTCTGACAACTTTTCCAATATTTCTTTCAAGCTCTCTTACTCCACTTTCTCTTGTGTAATTGTTAATAATCGTATAAATAGCATCCCTTGTAATGTGGAATTGTGATTTGTCCATTCCATTTTCTTTTAATTGGCGTGGCAATAAATATCTGTTGGCTATTTCAAATTTTTCAGAATCTGTGTAACTTGTAACTCTGATAACTTCCATTCTGTCTAACAAAGCATCTGGGATTTGTTCTTGTGAGTTGGCAGTTGTGATAAATAAAACATCTGACAAATCCACAGGGATTTCGATGTAATTATCTGTAAATTCACTATTTTGTTCAGGATCCAAAACTTCCAGTAAAGCACTTGCAGGATCTCCTCTAAAATCAGATGCTAATTTGTCAATTTCATCCAATAAGAAAACAGGATTTAACTTTTTGGCTTTTTGTAATTGAGTAATAATTCTTCCAGGCATTGCTCCAATATAAGTTTTTCTGTGGCCTCTGATTTCTGCTTCATCGCGAACACCACCCAATCTCATTGACACGAATTTTCTGTTAGTTGCCTCAGCTATTGACCTTGCAATAGAAGTTTTACCAACCCCTGGAGGTCCAACCAAACAAAGAATAGGTCCTTTTAATGATCCAGTCATTTTTTTAACTGCTAAATATTCCAAAATTCTTTTCTTAACATCTTCTAATCCAAAATGTCCGTCATTTAGAACTTTTTCAGCAACTTTTAAATCGATAGAACTTTTTGATTTTTTGTTCCAAGGAATATCCAATACTTGATCAATATAATTTCTGATAACTGTGCTTTCAGGATTGTTTGGATTCATAGAAGATAATCTGTTGATTTCTTTAAGAACGTGTTCCTCTGAATCTTTTTTAAGTTTTAATTTCTTTACTTTATTGGCATAGTCGTCAGTATCTTCAATATCGTATTCTTCACCCAACTCCATCTTTATTTGACGTAATTGTTCTTGAAGGAAATATTCTTTTTGAGTGTCAGAAATCTCTTTGTTAGTTCTCTCTTCGATATCTTCTTTTATCTTCAAAAACTCTATTTCTTTAATTACAAATTTGTACACCAATTCAATTCTTTCATCCATATCCAAAGTTTCCAATAATAAAATTGAATCCTTGTCATTTAGTGAAATAAGCATAGAAATAGTGTCTATCAATGAACTTGGATCATCTTCATTTAAAAGTCCTCCAAGCAAATCTTGTGGTAATGGTTTTTTGATAATTTCTGCCAAACTTTCAAATGAAGAAATAATCATTCTTATCATAGTCAATGATTTGTCAGTTGGATGATATTTTGTTTTATCGTATTCTAAAACTTCAACATTTGCTTCTAGGAAACTGTCGTTTTCAACAAAATCCAATATTTTTGCTCTATCGTAAGCTTCAACCAAAACTCTCACATTTCCATTTGGCATTTTAATAGTTTGTTTGATACTTGCAAGAACACCAGTATGGTAGAAATCATCCTTTGAAATGTTTTCTAACATTGGGTCTTTTTGAGTACAAATAAAAATCTCAGAATTTCTGAGCAAACTAGCGTTTAAAGCATTTAATGAAACTTCTCTTCCAACTTCAAAATGTTGGATATTATTTGGAAACAACCACAAACCTCGCAAGGCAATTATAGGAAGTTTCTTTTCTGATTTAGTATAATATTCTTTCATCAAACTCCTCTTTCAAATTTAATCTATTGATAAAAATAGCTCACATAAAGTGAGCTATTTTGGTTAATTATTATTTGTTTTAAAAACAAGTTTTGGGTCTTTTCCTTCTAGTACACTTTCTTTTGTCAAAATAACTTTTGAAATGTCTTGTCTTGATGGTAGCTCAAACATAATATTCATCAAAGATTTTTCTATTATTGTTCTCAAACCTCTGGCACCCGTTTTTCTATCGTAAGCTAGTTTTGCGATAGCTTTGAGTGCATCTTCATCAAATTCTAACTCAACATCATCCATTTTGAATAATTCTTGATATTGTTTGATGACCGCATTTTTAGGTTCCAAAAGTATTTTAATTAAAGCTTGTTCATCTAATTCATCAAGTGTAACTAATACAGGAATTCTTCCTACAAATTCAGGAATCAAACCAAATTTAATCAAATCTTCTGGTCTAATATCTTTGAACAATTCAGAAATTCTCTTATGTTCATTTTCTCCCAAATCTGCACCAAAACCTATTGATTTTGTTTCTGTTCTTCTTTCGATTATTTTTTCTAAGCCGTCAAAAGCTCCTCCAACGATGAATAAAATATTTTTAGTATCGACTTGGATATATTCTTGGTTAGGATGCTTTCTTCCACCTTGTGGTGGTACATTGCAAATTGTACCTTCAACTATTTTTAATAAAGCTTGTTGAACCCCTTCACCGCTAACATCTCTAGTGATGGATGGATTCTCGCTTTTTCTCGTGATTTTATCGATTTCGTCAATGTAAATGATACCTTGTTCAGCTTTTTCGATATCATAATCTGCTGCTTGAATAAGTTTCAAAATTACATTTTCTACATCTTCACCAACATATCCAGCTTCTGTAAGACTAGTTGCATCGGCAATCGCAAAAGGAACGTCCAAAATTTTAGCTAATGTTTCTGCTAAAAGTGTTTTACCACTTCCTGTTGGACCTACCAATAAAATATTCGATTTTTGTAATTCTACATCATTATTCATTAGATTAGAATTAATTCTTTTGTAATGATTATATACCGCAACAGCTAAGGCTTTCTTGCCTTCTTCTTGTTTGATTACATAATCATCAAGCACATCCTTGATTTCGATTGGCTTAGGCAAATCAATTCTTTCTTGGATAGTATCTACATCTTTGAATTCTTCTTCTATTATGCTGTTACATAATGAAACACATTCATCGCAAATAAATACTCCAGGTCCAGCAATTAATTTTCTGACTTCATCTTGTGATTTACCGCAAAAAGAACATTTATATTGATTTTCATTCTTTGGCATAAATATTTCCTTATTTAGAAGTATATATAACTTCGTCTATCAATCCATACTCTTTTGCTTCTTCTGCTGTTAGTATGAAATCTCTGTCTGTATCTCTTTCAATTTTTTCTAGAGGTTGTCCAGTTCTTTCAGATAATATCTTGTTTAATAATTCTCTCTTCTTCAAAATATTCTTAGCGTGAATTTCGATATCACTAGCTTGTCCTTGTGCTCCTCCAAGCGGTTGGTGGATTAAAGTGTCTGCATTTGGAAGTGCATATCTTTTTCCTTTTGCACCACTTGTTAGAAGAATTGCTCCCATACTAGCAGCCATACCTACACAGATTGTGGAAACATCTGGTTTAACGTATTGCATAGTATCGTAAATTGCTAATCCTGCGCTTACAGAACCTCCTGGTGAATTGATATATAATTGAATATCCTTTTTTGGATCTTCACTTTCTAAGAACAATAATTGAGCTATAACAAGATCCGCCATCTGATCATTAACTTCGCCTGTGACGAAAATAATTCTTTCTTTTAAAAGTCGAGAGAAAATATCGTAAGATCTTTCGCCTCTATTACTTTGTTCTACAACCATTGGTACTAAAGATGGCATAATAATAACCTCCTATTATTAATTCTAATATATTGAAATATTATTTATCTTCTTTTGTTTCTTCAGCTTTCTTTGTTTCAAATTTAGTGATTTCTACTAATTTTTCTAAAGCTTTCTTTCTCTTGATGTCTTCTTTTAAGAATTCTACGTTTGGACTATTTTTGAATTCTTCGATGAATTTTTCTTCATCATCTTGTCCATATACCTTTGCAAATTCTTTTAATTGTCCATCTAATTCTTCATCTGTTGATTCGATTGCTTCTTTTTCGATATATTTTTCTAATACCAAATCACCTTTAACTTTTAATTCAGCGTTAGCTCTTAATTCGTTTTTAACATCTTCTTCAGAGGTGTTAGTGATTTGGAAGTATTGATCTGTATTTAAGCCCATTTGTTGAACTCTTCTTGCAAAATCTTGGAATTGACGATTAACTTCGTTGTCAATCATTGATTCTGGAACTGTAATTTCAGTAGCATCAATCAAAGCTTCTACAGATTTGTTTTGTTTTTCAACTAATTGTCTTTGTTCGTTGTCTTTTTCTAAGTGTTCTTTGATGTCTTTCTTGTATTCGTCAAGAGTATCGAATTCAGAAACATCTTTTACGAATTCATCATCTAATTCAGGTAATACTTTTTCTTTGATTGAATTGATTTTGCATTCAAACTTAGCATCTTGTCCTTTTAAAGAATCTTCGTGGTAGTCTTCTGGGAATTTAACATTAACATCAAATTCGTCTCCAACATTGTGACCTACGATTTGTTCTTCAAATCCTGGAATAAATGTGTGTGAACCTAAAACTAATTCATAATCCTCAGCTTCTCCACCGTCAAATGCTTTATCATCTACAAAGCCTTTGAAATTGATAGAAACAGTGTCATTTTCCTTAGCTTCTCTACCTTCAACTTCTTGAACTCTTGCGTTTGATTCTAATTCGTGGTTAATTTTCAAATCAACATCAGAATCAGTTACTTTGTATTCGTCGATTTCAGCTGAAAGGTTAGAATAATCACCTAGTTCAAATTCTGGTTTCAAGTCAACTGTGAATTTTACTTTAACATCATTGTTTTCAGTAATATCGTCAAGATCGATGTCTGGTTGAGAAACTGGTTCTAATTCTAATTCTTCGATAGCTTTTTCGTAAATTCCTGGTAATAAAAGATTTACAGCATCTTCGTAGAATAAACCTTCACCATAAGCTCTTTCCAACATTTTTCTAGGAACTTTACCTTTTCTAAATCCTTTTAAACTAAATTTAGATCTATTCTTTTTATAACTTTCCTCAATTGCGTTATTGAAATCTTCTGCTGGTATTTCACATGTAAATACCGCTTGATTTTTTTCTTTACTTACAAGCACTGCGCTCATACTTTCCTCCTAAATTTTATTTAAAACTTAAATTAATTTCACTTAAAATAGAAATTCCAGCTAATATTATACCCTAAATGCCATTTTTTTTAAAGTTTTTTAGCTAAAATCATTAAATTACTGTCATTTTTGTTCAACTTTGTAGTATAAATCTAATTTTTTTGCTAATTTTTTAAAATTTTCTTCCCTATTTCCAATATACACACCATTTTGTATAGAAGTTGTAAGAAGTTTATTGGTAGTCTTGTCAACATTACCTTCATTTACCAAAATATTTACATAATTTTTTTGAAGACTTACGAAAGACGCCAACAACGAAGTTCTAATATCTTTGTATTCTGTAAAAATAATCTTTGAATATTTGATATTCGTGTTTTGTGTATAATTAGCATCATAAACAGATTTGTAATTATTTCTTGTAATTTTAAACCCGTTTTGTTTTAACTTCTCATCATATTCACTACTTATTATTGATGTAGGCTGATCTATCAAAATATTTGAAATTCCCTTATCAATAGCGAATTTTATAATAGAATCGTCAAATTTTTTACCGTCTACAAAAGTAATCGCATACCCATTTTTCAAATAGTATCCCATCTTTGCTTGAATGAAATTGAAATTTGACAAATCACTGATTACTAAAGTATCTGTTGGATTTAAGTTAGTGTTTTCTTTTATAACATTCTTAGATACTTCAATTCGATCTCTTCCATCAATTCTTGTAACTAACAGCCCACTTAATTTCAAATTATCTGCGATTTCTTCTGAAACTGATTTGGGTCCACCAACTATATACACATTCTTAGCTTTAAGCCTATCGACTTCTTTTAATATTGGACTTTCTTTCTTTATATATGCTCCATCATTTTGAATAAACAAAATCGCTGCTTTGTTCTTATATGCAAAACTAAGCGCCGATATTATGTCACTTTCTTTTTTTTCATTAACAATCACTAAGTTAGCATTTTTGTCGTAAACTTCTTCTGTCAATTTTTCCGATAAGTTTGAACAATCCTTCTCTATTATTTTATCCAAAACTACATCTGTATTAGCAAATGATTTTGTAGACAAAAACAAAAAGCACATACACAAAATTAATATTCTTTTCATAATTACCTCTTAATTAATTATATATTAAATCCAAAACAAAATCCAAAAATATATCAATTGTTGCAAGTTTTAGTAAATTAGTTATATAATTACTTCGTAACACTCATAAAATGAAAGGATTTGTGTATGTTCGTATTGGAATCAAAATTAATAAATGCTGTTCAGCTAAAATCGAATAAAGAAGCACATGAATTAGCTGACAAATTGTTGAATATTTGGCAAAATTCAGAAACTAATATAAGATCCCAAAAGAACACAATTATTCAATTGTTGGGAATATTTTGCTGGAACCAAATTAAGAATATAAGCGATAATCAGAGTCTAAAATTTTGCGAAACCGAAAAAAACAAATTATTGTCTAAAATAGAAAATGATGAATCTGAAAATCTTGATCAAATACTCCATGAAATTGTAGAATATTACACTACAAACCAAAATATATTTACAAAGGGTTGTGAAAACCCATTAATCAGAAGGGCATTGGATTATATTTACAATAACAGTGAGCAGAAGATTTCTCTGGATATTCTGTCTGATCACTTGCACGTGTCCAAAAGCTATTTGTCGACATTGATTTGTCAAAACACGGGAAGCAATCTTCCAAATATTTTGACTACTTTTAGAATAGAAAAAAGTCTACTGCTTTTGACTTACACCGACAAATCCGTTAGCGAGATTTCAAAGGAAGTTGGGTTTCAATCTGATTCATATTTTTGTCAACAATTCAAAAATATAAAACAAATTACACCTAAAAAGTTTAGAACAATAACAAAGCGTGACCTCTGCTAAAGGCCACGCTTTTTTTATTGTTTATTGTAATTATTAGAATGAGGGCAAGAAGTGGAACCGCAATCGCAGCTACCACCTTTTTTAATCATACGACGTACTGCAAACACAATTGCTACGACAATTATTGATAATACTACTATATCAGCTATATTCAAAAAATCACCTTCTTTAAAATTCTATCTCTATTCTACTGCTCTTTTTGATTGATTGTTTTTGTATTTATCTTTTCTAAATATCATATACAACATTCCAACCAACACTACAAGCGCTATTGCTGTCATAATTGTAAATGGTTGTTTTACTACCAACACATTTAAGAATTGATATACCATAAACGATATTAAATATGCAAAAACAATTTGATAAATAATCGCAAATGCTGTCCATTTTGAAGAATTCATTTCTTCTTTTATAGCACCAACTGCCGCAAAACAAGGAACTGTTAATTGGTTGAATACCAAGAAACTCAAAGCAGATGCTATAGTGAAGTTACTTTTTACCAAATCAGCTATTTTACCTGTATCATTACCTACACCAGAAACTATTCCGTAAACACTGACTACCATTTCTTTAGCAACAGTTCCTAAGAATGAAGCTACAGTTGCAGTCCAATTTCCGAATCCTAATGGAGCAAACAATGGTGCGAATATTTTTCCGATGAACGCCAATATAGTATCGGTACTATCATCAGCGAAATGAACAAATTCTCCCTTAACAGAAATACTTTGTAAAATCCAAACGCAAATTGATGCAACTAGGATTATTGTACCTGCTTTTATGATAAATGATTTAGTTCTATCCCAAGTTACACGCAAAACATTTGAAACAGTTGGTTTGTGATATTCAGGAAGTTCCATTACGAATGGAGCTGGTTCTCCTGAAAAAGCTTTTGTCTTTTTCAAAATAAGGCCACTGATTATTACTGCCAAAATTCCTGTAAAATACAATAATGGAGCAAACCACCATTGACCGAAAATCGCTGCTGCAAATAATGCTATGATTTCTGTTTTTGCACCGCAAGGCATGAATGATGCAACGATGATAGTCATTTTTCTGTCGTTTTCATTTTCAATAGTTCTTGTTGCCATAATTCCTGGAACTGAACAACCAGTACCAATTAAGATTGGAATAAATGATTTACCAGATAAACCAAATTTTCTGAACATTCTATCCAACATAAATGCAATTCTTGACATGTATCCTATATCTTCTAAAATAGCTAACAATAATTCCAACGTTGCAACCAAAGGCAAGAATCCCAATACTGCACCAACGCCGGCAACAATACCATCTACAACAAGGCTTGTTACCCATTCGCTAGTTCCGATTGCTTCTAATCCTTTTGTAGCTAAATCAGCTAATGCAGTTCCCATCACAGTATCTGCCCACCAATCGTGGAATGGAGGACCACCAACAACCTTTACCGCAATAAAGTAAACGGCTATCATTATCAATACAAAAATTGGTAATGCCAAAAATCTATTCGTAACCACCCTGTCAATTTTATCACTAGTTGTTAATCCCGATCTTCCTTTTTGTACAGAATCTGAAATTACTGAAGTAATGAATGTATATCTTTCATCTGTAATTATGGATTCACCATCATCATCGTATTCTTCTTCAATTTTTGAAACAATTTCTTCAACTTTTGCTTTTTCTTCATCAGTGATATGAACAGCTTGTAATGCTTTTTCATCTCTTTCCAAAGCTTTTACAGCAAACCATCTTTTTGATTCAGAATTTTTTATAGATTCAACACTATTTTCTATTTCAACAAGTATATTTTCAATCTCATCGCTAAATGAATTAATTGATTTGTGATGAGTGTTTACTTGTTTTTGTGCAACTTCAATTAATTCATCCAAGTTTAATTTTTTAAGTGCTGATACTTCAACTATTGGAATTCCCAATTTTTCAGATATTAGTTTTGTGTTTAATTTATCGTTATTTTTCTTAACGACATCCATCATATTAAATGCCAAAACCATTGGAATTCCAATTTCAGATAATTGTGTTGTAAGATACAAGTTTCTTTCAATATTTGAAGCATCCACAACATCAATAATTACATCTGGTTTTTCGTTTATTAAGTAATTTCTACTAACAACTTCTTCCAAAGTATATGGAGAAAGAGAATAAATTCCCGGTAAGTCGGTAATTTTAATATCTTTATTATTTTTTAAGGTTCCCTCTTTTTTTTCTACAGTAACGCCTGGCCAGTTACCAACATATTGATTGGATCCTGTCAACGCGTTAAACATCGTGGACTTACCACTATTAGGGTTACCTGCTAAAGCAATTCTTATTGACATAAGTCCTCCTAATTATTTATCTATAATTTCTATTAAAATATTTTCTGCATCATCTTTTCTAAGACTTAATTCATATCCTCTCAAATTAATTTGAACTGGATCTCCTAATGGTGCTACTTTTCTGATATAGATTTCTACATTTTTTGTAATACCCATATCCATTATTCTTCTTTTAACAGGACCTTTTCCCAAAATCTTAACAACTCTGTAGTATTTTCCTACTTCGGCGTGTTTAAGATTCATTTCGTTATCCACTTATGTATCCTCCTTAATTAAATATGATTTACCATAATTCTCATAGCTATATCTTTTCCTATAGCCACTCTTGAACCTTTTATTTTAACTATCAAATTTCCGTAGCTTTCTGAAACAACCGTAACTACTGCTCCTTCAACAAAGCCCATATTATTCAATAATTTTTTTTGTGAATCATCTTTTATTTTTTTTATTTTTACGATCTCAAAATCTTCATTGAGTGGCACTAATGCCAAATTCATTTAATCACCTTCATTTAAACGTCTAAATCCATTACATTGATATTATATTGATAAAGAGTATTAATGTCAAGTGAAAATCATTATTATTTTTTCATTTGTTACAAAATTATTGCAATTTGCTAATAAAATTTACACTACATTTTATATTTGATATAATATCTCAAGAGATAAAAACAAAAAAGCGCCAGACCTTTACGGTTAACGAGGGATAGAGTTATCGAATTTTTCGGCGGGAGCTCTGTAGGTAACACAGCCTTAGCATTTAACAAAGTTCAAGAGCAATTTTGAAACAAAAATAATGAAGTGTATCTCTAAAATATTTGGAGGTAAATATATGTGCGGAATAGTATGTTATAACGGCGAAAAATCAGCCGTAGAAATCATATTAAACGGATTAAAATCTCTGGAATACAGAGGTTATGATTCAAGCGGTATTTCTGTAGTAACAGATAAAATCGAAACAGTAAAAAGAAAAGGGAAATTGCAAAATTTAATAGATTCTATCGATGAAATCGACAACAACGCAAGTGTCGGAATTGGTCACATCAGATGGGCAACTCACGGTGAACCAAATGAAATTAACGCTCACCCACAAGTAAGTGAAGATGGTAAATTCTCAGTTGTTCACAACGGTATTATCGAAAATTACAAAGAATTAAAAAAAGAATTAGAAGATAATGGTTACACTTTTAAATCTACAACAGACACAGAAATTGTTGTTGCATTGATTAGCCAGTACTATAAAGACGATTTATTAGAAGCAGTAAAATCTACAATCAAAAGATTAAATGGAGCTTATGCATTAGGAATTGTTTCAGAATACGAAAAAGACAAACTAATCGCTGTAAGAAAAGAATCTCCGTTGATTTTAGGAAAATGTGACGACGGAATAATTCTAGCAAGTGATATTCCTTCTGTTTTAAAATATACAAGAGACATCGTGTATTTGGAAAATGGAGACATCGTAGAAATAGATAAGAAAAATTACACAATTTACGATAAAGATTTCGAAAAAGTAGATCGTGAAGTTAAAACTGTAAACATGACAATTGATCAAGCTAGTAAAGGTGGCTATGAGCATTTTATGTTAAAAGAAATTCACGAACAACCAGAAGTTGTTAAGAAGACTTTGGAGGTTAATGTAAAAAATAACGTAATAGATTTTGCAGAAAATTCATTAACTAAAGAAGAATTATCAAAAATAAACAAAGTATACATCGTTGCATGTGGTACAGCTTATCATGCTGGTGAAGTTGGTAAAGTTGCTATTGAAAAATTGGCAAAAATACCTGTAATTACTGATATCGCATCAGAATTCAGATACAACGATCCATTTATCGACGAAAACACTCTAGTGATTTTGATTTCTCAATCAGGAGAAACTGCTGATACATTGGCAGCTCTTAGAGAATCCAAAAACAAAGGTGCAAAAATCTTGGCAGTTACAAACGTAGTTGGCTCATCAATAGCAAGAGAAGCTGACAAGGTTATCTACACTTTGGCAGGTCCAGAAATTGCAGTAGCTAGTACTAAAGCATACATTTCACAATTGGTTACAGTGATAATGTTGGCTTTGGATTTCGCAAAGAAATTAGGCACAATTGAAGATTCTGAATATTCAAAATACATCGAAGAATTAAAAACAATGCCTGAAAAAATAGATGAAACATTAAAATCAGAATCAATAACCGAAAGAATAGCTGAAGCTATCAAGGAAGATAAATCGATGTTCTTTATCGGACGTGGATTGGACTTCTTGAGTGTAAAAGAAGGAGCTTTAAAATTAAAAGAAATTTCCTACATTCACACTGAAGCATTCCCTGCAGGAGAATTAAAACACGGTTCAATCGCTTTGATAGAACAAAACACTCCAGCATTATCAGTTATTACACAATCAAAATTAGCTGAAAAGACAATTTCAAATGTTCAAGAAGTTGTGACAAGAGGAGCGAAAGTATTCACAATCACAGTTGAAGGAAATGACAATATGAAAGATTTCTCAGAAGAAATCATCTTCATTCCTAAAACTTTAGAATTATTGTATCCGATACTTTCAGTAGTCCCTGAACAATTGTTGGGATATCATACTTCTTTGAAAAAAGGCTTAGATGTAGATAAACCACGTAACTTAGCAAAATCAGTAACAGTTGAATAAAAAATACGGAGTCCTCATTTTAAAGTGAGAACTCCTTTTTAATGTTAATATTTAATTTTATAGCTACATTTTATAATTCTAAATTAGGATAAACTTTCAAATCAAGTCCGTCTTGTTTTCCGTTGATATAATCGTAGTATCCAGCAGTTGCAATCATTGCAGCGTTATCTGTACACAAGATTTTATCTGGGAAATACACTTGTATTCCATTTTCTTTTGCTTTTTCCAAAACTCTCTCTTTTAATCTAGTATTTGCTGCTACTCCACCACTTAGTACGAAAGTTTTTTGATTTTTTTCTTCTAATAATCTAAAAGATTTTTCAACCAAAACATCTATGACAGCTTCTTGGAAAGATGCTGCAACATCTTCTTTTATTATTTCTTCGTTTTTTTGATTTTTATTGTTCAAATAATTTAGAACAGCTGTTTTCAATCCACTAAAGCTGAAATCGTAGCTGTCTTTTTCAAGCATTACTCTTGGAAAATCTATCGCTGTTGGGTTTCCTTGTTTTGCAAGCCTGTCAATAACAGGTCCACCTGGATATTCCAATCCCAAAGCACGAGAGACCTTATCATAGCTTTCTCCACAAGCATCATCTCTTGTAGATCCAATTATTTCATAATTTTGGTAATCCAAAACATCTATAAGATAAGTGTGTCCTCCTGATACAACCAAGGAAATGAATGGAGGTTCTAATTCTTTGTGGCTAATGTAGTTTGCGCAAATATGCCCTTGCATGTGATTAACACCTACAAGTGGTTTTTTCAAACAAAAACTCAATGATTTCGCACAAGATATTCCAACCAAAAGAGCTCCAATAAGTCCTGGGCCCTTTGTAACGCAAATCACATCCACATCTTTCAAAGTAATATTAGCCTCATCCAACGACTGTTGCAAAATGGAGTTCATAGCTTCCAAATGAAGTCGACTTGCAACTTCTGGAACAACTCCTCCGTATCTTTTGTGTACATCAATTTGAGAAGAAATCACATTGCTCATTACTTCTCTTCCATTTTTGACAATAGCAACACTTGTTTCATCACAAGATGTTTCAATTGCAAGCGTAATTATATTTTCATTTATTTCTTCCATATTCAACATCATCCTCAATGCATCCTCTTTTGGAGTTTCGTAATATCCATTAATTCTACCGTTTTTTTGAAATCCAAATTTCGTGTAAAGATTAATAGCCTCAAAGTTAGATTCTCTAACTTCCAAGTAAATATTTTTGACACTTTCTTTTCTGCAAAAATCTAACATAAATTTTATAAATTCAGTTGCAATCCCACAGTTTCTGCAACTTTTTTTCACAGAAATTGTTTGTAATTCAGCTTCATCAACAACTACTGAAAACCCAAAAACTCCTACGATTTCTCCATCTTTTTCTCCTACAAAATAGTGATTGAATTCATTTTTTAAACAAGCTTCGTATCCTATTTTGCTCCAAGCATCTGAAAAGCTCTCTTTTTCAATCTTTACAACATCATCCAAATCAAAGGAGTTCATTTCTCTAATTTTCATTATTATGTCTTCTTTCATAATCCCTTTGAGCTTGTGATTTTCTGACATAATCAGGACTCAAAGTATAAAAACTATCAAACTCTGTAGTTTTATTAGCCAAATCACAAATAGACCTTGTAATGCAATTATTCAAGGAAGAATTTGCAAGGTGGAAATTCTCCTTAGATTTGATTTCATCTAAGAAAGAATACACTCCATCTCCCACGAAAATATATTCTTTATCATCGTCAAGTTGTTCAACCAAATCTTCAAAATAAATCAAATCATCATCCATCAATCGCTCTAACTTGGAATCATTTGTAAACATCGAATAATAAACTCTTCCACCTCTAGCATCCAAAATAGGAATAATGATTTTGTCAGTGCTTATCATATTTGCCAAAGCTTCTAATGTAGATATGCCGACGATTTTTTTGTCGAAAACTTGTGCAAAAGTCTTCGCAGTAGTCATTCCAATTCTAAGACCTGTAAAAGATCCCGGTCCTTTGCATACTGCGAACACATCCACATCTTCAATTTCTGTATCTAATTTTTCAAGCATTTGCTCAATCATCAAAACCAAAGTTTCGCTGTGAGTTTTCTTTTGATTTATATTATAATCTCCAACAATCAACCCATCTTCCATCAAAGAACAAGAGCTAATCATAGTAGACGTATCAATCGCTAAAATTTTCATTTAATTCCTCTATTATTTCTCTTTCTCTCTTATTGTTCCCATCAATTCTAATTTTTCTGGAAACATCACTAATTTTTTCAATATAAATTTCAATCAAATTTCTTGGCATGTAAGACTGTGCCTGACTTGCCCATTCAATGATAGTAATTCCTTCTGGATACAACAACTCATCAATATCCAATGATTCTATCTCCATTTCATCTTCCAATCTATACAAATCAATATGATTTAATTGAACATCACCGTAATATGTATTTACCAGTGAAAAAGTTGGACTTGTAACATTTTCTTCAATCCCAAAACTCTTAGCAATAGATTTAGTAAGGGTAGTCTTTCCTGTTCCTAAATCTCCAATCAATGATATAACATCTTGCTTTTTAAAAGCTTTTGCTAGAATTTGTCCAAATTTTTCAGTATCTTTTAAATCATTTAAAATATATTCCATAAATATCACCAAATAAATTATATCACAACTGAACAACAACAAAAATGACCCATTATTTCAGATTAATGAGTCATTGTATATTTTATGAATTTTTACATGTATGTTATTGATTATTTTTTCAAAAATCTTGAAATTGGCTTGTAAAGTGCGATTGTAACTGCAGATACGATAATACCTTTTACAATGTTAAATGGCACGATACTGAAAAGCACGAACATCAATGGAGTGCCTGCCAATGAATTTACTTTTGCAAACTCTTTTGTAAAATCAACCAAGTTAATTCCGTACAATGGGAAAATTACAAAATAGTTAGAAATACAAGCAACTACTGTGTACGCCAATACACCAAAAACTAATCCAGTGATTGCTGATTTTTTGCTTTTTCCTTTGTTGTAAATTGAACTTGCTACAACAACGAATACTGATGATAATATAAAGTTAGATAATTCCCCAACTCCACCAGTAGTTGTTCCGTTAATTATAAAGTTCAACAAAATCTTAACTGCAGAAGTTAACACTCCTGCTACAGGTCCTAGTGCAAATCCTGAAATTAATACTCCCAAATCTCCTATGTCCACTGTCATAAATGGTGGTGCAAATGGTAGAGGGAATTTAAAAATCATAAGCAATGCACTTATTGCCCCTAAAATACTGATTCTCACCATAGTTTGTGTACTTGAGTTTTTTCTTGTGGTTTCCATAACCTACCTCCTAAGATTTTCTAGGGCAAATAAAAAAGCCCTTTTATTTAGGGCTAAATGTCAATTATTACATTTACTTCTTTCGTCCAGACTTTACTGTCGGTATTGGAATTACACCAATTCATGCATAATGCTCGCGGACTATAACCGCCGGTGAGGAAATCAACCTCGCCCTGAAGTAACTTCATTATACCACTACCAAATTATTTTGTAAACTTTTGCTATTAAGTATTTTTATTTTTGGGTATACTATTATTGAGGTGATTTTATGAATATAACAAAAGATTTAATGAGTTTTATCGATAACAGTCCATCTGTGTTTCACGTTATCGATAATTTCAAAGAAATACTAACTGAAAATGGATTTTCTGAATTAAAATTTAAAGATAATTGGAAAATCGAAAATGGCAAAGGATATTTTGTAACGAACAATGATTCTTCAATTATCGCTTTTAAAGGAAACTCTGATTTTGACAACATAAGATTAGTTGGATCCCACTCAGATAGCCCAACTTTTAGAATTAAACCAAATTCTATCGTAAATAAAGATGGATTTTTGACTTTAAACACTGAAGTTTATGGCGGACCAATACTAAGCACATGGTTCGATCGTCCATTGTCTGTAGCTGGTAGAGTTGTTTTAAAATCAGATAATCCATTCAAACCAGAAATCAAACACATTAACGTAGATAAGAATTTGTTGATAATTCCAAATGTAGCTATCCACATGAACAGAGATGTTAACAATGGCTACAAATTTAATGCACAAAAAGATACATTGCCACTTTTAGCATTATCAGAAAAAGATTCTAAGATAACTTTTGAAGAAATTTTGGCTAGAAATACTGGAATAAATGCTGAAGATATTTTGGATTTTGATTTGTTCTTATACGACAGACAAAAAGGTGAGTTTGTTGGAGAAAACGACGAGTTTTATTCAGTTGGAAGAATTGATAACTTGGGAATGGCTTTTAATTCTATCAAATCCTTAATAGATTCCGACGTTACAAACACATTAGCCTTAGCTATGGTTTTTGATAACGAAGAAATCGGATCTTCTACAAAACAAGGAGCAGGAAGTACACTTCTAAGCGATTGCTTCAAAAAAATAGTCGAAGATAACAGCAAAAACTTCTACGAAGTATTGCACAATTCTTATCTAATAAGTGCAGACCAAGCACACAGTTTACATCCAAATTACACAGAAATGGCTGACCCTACTAACAGACCACTAATCAACAATGGCCCTGTTATAAAATATGCGGCAAATGGAGCATATACTTCTGACGCAGTTAGCTCATCAATATTTAAAAAATTATGCTTAGATAAAAATATACCTTGTCAAGAATTCACAAATAGATCAGACAAGAGAGGTGGATCTACAATTGGACCAATCACTGTATCTAACTTGGACATTCAATCTATAGACATTGGAAATGCAATTTTGTCAATGCACTCAGTAAGAGAATTAGGCGGATGCAAAGATAACGAATATATCTACGAATTATTCAAATATTACTACGAATATTAAAGTAATGTAAATAAAAAGTAAAAAAATTTAAAATCTTAATAAAACGGAGATAAAATGAAATATTTGAAATTATTTTGTTTTATCTCCGTTTATTTTGTTATAAACGGATTTGTATTAAATCGAAATCTATCGTATACTAATAAAGTACTTGAGATAAGCAAGTAATAAAAACGTCGGGGTGTAGCGCAGTCCGGTAGCGCACGTGGTTTGGGACCATGGGGCCGGGGGTTCAAATCCTCTCACCCCGACCATAATCACAAATTATATTTGTGATTTTTTTGTTTCCTTTTGTTATTGATATTATGAAAAAATACATCTGTTTTATACAGATGTATTTTTTTGCTCATTTTTAAGCAAAATAAAAAACGTAGGACAAATTTACATTCATCCTACGAATTGATTACATATTTTTAATCAACACAACTACACTGTGTGCAGCCTTTTTTGTTTTTTCTTCCAAATTATTATAAAATTCATCATCTGCATCATCGTCCGCAAAATCAGACAAGCTTCTTATAACCAAGAATTTCACATTATTTAGATAGCAGGTATGAGCAATGGAGCATCCTTCCATTTCTGTTCCCAACGCGTGATATTTTTCGAATAATTCTTCTTGTTTTTCAGTAGTTGATATAAACTGATCTCCTGTTACAATAAGACCTATCCTGTGTTTTAGGTTTTCTTGAGTCATTATTTCGTCTAATTTTTTCAAAGTTTCACTATCAGCTTCAAAAGTATCAGTGTATGGGATATTGTTACTGAAAATATCCAAGTTTATATCGTGATATTTTAATTTATCTGCAAGAATTACCTCATCAAAAGTAAGAGTCTTATCCAATCCACCGCACACACCACAATTTATTACCAAATCAGGATTATACATGTCGATAATTCTTTGAGTCAACGCAGCAGAATTAACCTTTCCAATTCCACAAACACAATTAATAATTTTCTTATCTTCAAATTCAGAAACATAAATCTCATAGTGGTTGAACTTATCCATTTTGATTGGTTTGAATTGTTTTCTGAAATACTCTTGTTCACTTTCTAATGCTGAAATAATCGCTATTGTTCTCATATCAACTCACATCTTTCTTCGATTAAATCTTTCAATTCAATAGCCTTCTTTTCCAAAACTTCTTGGTTTTCTCCTTCAATCATAACCCTAATCAAAGGTTCAGTGCCTGATGGTCTTATCAAAACTCTTCCTTCATCTTTAAATTCATGTTCAAGTTCTGATATTTTTTGGTTGATTACATCATCATCTTGATAAACTTTTTTATATTCGTTATTTACCTTTGCATTTACTAAAACTTGTGGGAAACTCGTCATCAAATTATTCATTTCTGAAAGTTTTTGATTTGATTTAACAGCTATTTCCGCCAATTTAATCGCAGATAATATTCCATCGCCCGTTGTATTATCTTCAATGAAAATAATATGACCAGATTGTTCTCCACCGATAATGTAGCCATTTTTTCTCATCTCTTCAAGAACGTATCTATCTCCAACTTGTGTTTTAATAACATCAACGCCTATTTCTTTCAAACTTTTGATAAGACCGATGTTAGTCATAACAGTTCCCACAACAGCATTGTTTTTGAGTTTATTGTTTTCTTTTAAGAAATGACCAACTGCACATATAACATGGTCGCCGTCCATGATTTCTCCAGTTTCATCACAAGCAATCAATCTATCCCCGTCTCCATCAAATGAAAATCCCATATCAGATTCAGAAATTTTTACCAAATTGCTTATAACTTCAGGATTTGTCGAACCACATTTGAAGTTTATGTTTTTACCATCGTATTCAGTATTTGTAACAGTTACATCAGCATTTAATCTGTTGAAAATAATTGGTGCGATTTCTGAAGTAGCTCCAAAACCACAATCCAAGCTTACCTTCACACCAGTCAAATCCAAATCAACTCTACTCAAAAGATAATTGATATATGTATCCTTTGCACATTCTTCTTCATAAACTCTGCCAACTTTTTCTCCTGTAACCTTCAAATCAATCTCATCTTGATGATCAATCAAATACTCGATTTCTTCTTCAAGGCTATCTTTTAATTTGAAGCCCTCATTCGAAAAATATTTTATTCCATTAAATTCATAAGGATTGTGACTTGCAGAAATCACTATTCCGCAGCACGCATTGTAAAATCTAGTCAAATACGCTACAGCTGGTGTAGGAATAACCCCTAATCTGTAAACATCAAAACCCATGCTAGTAATTCCGCTAATCAAAGCAGCTTCCAACATATCCCCAGAAATTCTAGTATCTTTTCCTATAACAATTAATTTATTATCTACATCTTTTAATTTATAACAAGCTGCTTTAGCAAGCTTATAAGCTAATTCAACAGTTAAATCTTCGCCTGCAACGCCTCTTATACCGTCAGTTCCGAAATATTTTCCCATCAATATCCTCCTCATAGTTTTATAATCTAATTATAACACATAATGTAAATAAGAATTTTACAGAAATTATCATAAACGAAAAACCCTCTTTACTGAATTGTACAGTAAAAAGGGTTCTTATAATTTTTGTTTTTAATTCAAATTTTATTTTTCCAACACAATTGTTGCTGTAATTCTTCCGTTAGATCCTTCTGCCAAGACAATTGATTGCGGTAAATCCAATGTTACATCTACAGTGTTTTCTCCTTCTGTAAAGCCTGTCAAATCAATAGCTTTCGTGGTTATATTAGAATGTGATTTTATAATATCATCCTGACCTTTTATCTTAACAGTCGGTTTACTAAATGTAACTTTTTTCACTTTTAATCCAGTAGGAATATTAGTGAATACCGGTTTGATTTCGACATCTTTTTTTATAAAAACATCAATAATTACTTTGCAGTTTTCTGATGATTTTGTCAAGAATGACCTTGCTGCATCATCTTTTAAGCTCAAATTAATTGGCAAATCTAAGTTGATGTCTTTGTCTATATTTGATTGGTCTATTTTAACTGATGCGTAATCAATTGAGTTAAGATAAGTTTTTGCTCCAGATACTTTTATATCTTTTGGATCTAATTTTATCGTATCAAGTTCTACATTCTCCGGCAAATCTCCTACCTTCATTATCCTAATAGGAAATTTAACCGTGTCTACAGTTTCAGTCTTAACTAAAATTGTTTCGTCAGATTTGTCTAATACGTTGACTCCTTGTGGAAGGCTCACTTCCACGGGTAACGTTTCAGAATCTACCTTTATCGATTTCACATCGACAAAAGCTTTGATTTCTGAGTTTTTCATTTTGGTAATCGTATTTCTTCTTCCTTCAACACGCATTGAAACCGTAGGTGTTTTAGGAGAAATTATAACCCTTCCGTTTTCTCTAAGTTTATCTACACCGCGATATTCGATGTTTACGACCGGAATATCCTTAGTAACGACAGGATTTTTGTTTTCCATTACAAATGACCATAAAAATATTGCCAGTAGTAGGCACACTACTTTTATTATCAAGTTATTCGAATAAAATCCTTTGAAATCAATGTTTTTTAAGTATGAGTCGTTCTTTAGTTTATCTTTCATCTTCTATTTCCTTTCTATTGAAAATATAAGAATCTTGATCATTGTATAGTTTAGTCAAAATCTTTGTTAAAGTCGGTTCATCAACATATCTGTTAATTTTACCATGTTCAGCTATTGAAATACCTCCTGTTTCTTCTGAAACTATCAGTGCCAAGCAATCACTTTTTTCGCTCATTCCTATAGCCGCTCTGTGTCTTGTTCCCAATTCTTTAGATATAGATTGTTCTGTTGACAATGGTAAAAAACATGCCGCCGCTTTGATGGTATCATTTTTGATTACAACCGCACCATCATGAAGTGGAGTATTAGGTATGAAAATATTAATTAAAAGCTCACTAGATATCGCAGAATTTAAAGTTGTGCCCGTTTCCACTACATCTCCAAGCCCAGTACTTCTCTCGAAAATAATCAATGCGCCAATTTTTTGTCTTGAAAGCGAAAATACGGCGTGTACAATTTCTTCAACGCACTTATCCACCTTTTCTCCTCTGATGTCAGCAAATGATTTGGTCAAAATATTACTTCTACCTATTGTTTCCAAAATTTTTCTTAGTTCAGGCTGGAACACCACTATTATCATGATAGCCAAAGCCGTCATCATGTTTTCTAGAACCCAATTCACAGTGTATAATTTCAACGAATCACTGATTTTTACAAATATAAATATGATTACCAAACCTTTTATAAGTTGTTCGGCTCTTGTTTCTTTAATCATCATATATAACTTATAAATGCAAATAGCTACTATAGCAATATCTATGATATCCAAAAACCTTAATGTATTAATCATGTTAAAAAATTTATCCAAAAAAACCACATTAATCATTCCCATCTATGTTTCTTTAATTATATGATACCATAAAATATCGCCAAATTTTCGTAAAATTAGTCGCTAAAATCAACATTTTTCATAAAAACATTTTCACAAAATTTTTAATAATCTAATCCACTTTCAATCAACTCACTCAAATTATCAAGTGCTAATTGCTCGTCTTCACCTTCACATCTTAAAATAAGCTCACATCCTTTATGAGCACATAATGATAATATGCTGATTATACTCTTGGCATTATATTTCTTATTATCTTTAATAAATTCGATATCTGACTTGTATTTTACTGCATAATTTAAAAACTTCGATGCTGCTCTTGCATGAAGTCCTATTTCATTTGTTATACAAACCTTTTTCTCAACCATAATTTCCTCCTACTTTAATCATGACCACCCGTAAAACGGGTGGTTTGTTCAAGGGCTATAAGCCCGAGTGA